>CAYTDR010000587.1:0-278 GCA_964436185.1 uncultured Candidatus Obscuribacterales bacterium
AGAACATCCATCGTAACCGGCAAATCAAATCGCTAACACTCACAGTTGAGAGAACTCCGGCAGCTCGGGTCGTCAAAGTTGTTGCCCCGCCCTTCCGGTTATTCCGCTAAAGAGCGAATTCAGCTCACAGATCTACCCAGTAAAAAAGAGGGACGATTTGTCCCTCTTTTTTCGGTATCGCTTTGGGTCAGAAAAATCTTTTGCTGATTTACACGGAATCAATTTTGACTTCTGCTCAATTGTATTCCTGAGACTGCTGTCCGCTCATGAACCAGTTG
>CAYTDR010000587.1:288-5507 GCA_964436185.1 uncultured Candidatus Obscuribacterales bacterium
TGGGTCGAATCGGTAGCCGAGTCCATGGCTGTTGTCGATCAACGAGGGCTGATCGGCTGTGTCGATCTTCCTTCGTAGTCTTTTGATCGTTGTCCGCAAGGCAGCCGATGAACGTGTTCGAGATGGCCATAAGTGCTCGACGATTTCATCATGCGTAAGAAGCTTGTTGGGATTGTTCAAGAATAACCGCAAGAGCGAGGATTCCTTTGGCGTAAGACGCAGGAGTCGCTGCGGTTTTGCAGTCATATGGTCCACTGTATGGTCATCCTGATATTCTGTGAAATTTGTATTTTGCTCTAGCATTTTTCTTTCCGAATGAGACAGTTACCCGATTGGCGCTCCTCCAGGTGGTTGGAGGTTGCTTCCTGATGATAGTTTCGGTGATGATGCGGACAATTTGTGGACACGAATAAAACCTGGTCATGTCGCTAGTTCCCGATCATTTGATTGGTTGATGCCAGTCATCGCGGCAGCGCTCGACCAGCCCAACTACGCACTCTAGTACTCGCGGGCAAAAAAGAAACGCCACCCGCCGTGGTGTCATCGCGTCCGTTTTGCGGAGAATGCGATGACAACCACAAGTGGAACCCGGCGAGGTCGACTATTTATCGACGGACTCGGGGGATGTTTCGGCGGGTAGTGTTACAGCGATGGTTACCGCGTCCTGGTCATTTCCTTCAGCATGTCGGCAATACCGACCACAACGCGACCCATGGCAGGATAGTTGAGCGTGTCGGCCGTATCGGTTTCGTGGTGGTAGTTGGGGTTTCGGAAGTTAGCGGTATCGGTGATCATGACACCGGGGTAACCGAACTTCCAGAAGCTCCAGTGGTCGGACCGACCCCCGTTCTTGTTGACGAACTCCGGGGCTGCCACGCCATCGGACGGGAACTGCGCATGCGTGCGGAAGGCACGAATGCACTGATGAACCCACGGCTTCGACTTGTCGTTGCCGATGAAGCCGACGAAGTTGCCGGTGGTGGGATAGAGCAGATTGAACGGGAACGGGTACTTCTGGCTGCCCGGCGCGTCCGAGAAGTATCCCAGCATCTCGAGCGTCATCATGCCGCGGATGTCCATCTTGCTCGCCTTGCAGTTCCTTGCGTAGTCGTAGCTACCCAAGGTCTCAGGCGGCAGGCCCGGATGCTCCTCGTTCGCGAAAGCGACGAAACGGATGGTATCGCTGGGGTTGTAGTAGCGCATAATTCGCGCCACCTCGAACATGGCAGCCATACCGGACGCATTGTCGTCCGCACCCGCGCAACCAGGGATGGTGTCATAGTGAGCACCGACAACAATCGAGCGGCGAGACTTTCCTCTCAGCACGGCTTCGACGTTGTAGAGCGTCTGACCCAGGAGCTCCATGGTGTGGAACGCCGGGACATAGCCGGCCTCTGTGAAGGCGTTCTCGATGTAGTTAACCGAGTCCTTCAGGGCGGAGGGTTTGCCGATGTGACGCTCCCCGATACCGACCGACAAAGCCCGAACGTGCTTCTCGCAGTTAACGGCGACTTCGCTCTGATTCAGGTCGAGAACCGGCAAGACACCACGGAAAGACCGTCCCGGCATCTGCGTGTAGGGACGCAGAAGGACGCCAGCCACAGCTTTCATCATACCTTCGACGAGGTTCATGATTGCCTCCATTTGTTCTTACGTTCCGACGGGAACGTAAGGTTTGCGAGCCGCTGCAACAAGTTGGGCGTGAATGTCCAAAACATTGAATGGAGGAGAGACCGGACAATCCGCCGGTCGCTCCCCATTCAAGAATACGTCTTGTCAGGCAGCTGCCTCTTCCTGCGCGATGAAATAGCCCTTGCTCTCGATGAGAGCGTGCACCGCATCCGGCACCAGATAGCGAGCGGATCGCCCAGCGGCCACCAACTCTCGAACCAGGGTGCTGGAGACCGGCAGGAGCTGAGCATCAATAACCTCGAGCTTCTTCAGCCCCAGGCTCTTCGCCCACTTGTTACGCCGCGTCTTGCTGAAGTTAGCCTGCCGCGGGCAGACAAGCAAACGGCAGAGTCCGAGAAACTCAGCGCAGCGATTGTAGTTCTGCATGGCGACCAGGTTGTCGTCACCGATGACAAAGTTGAGTCGCACGCCTTCGCCGTATTTCGTCCTAAGCTCGTAGAGCGTATCGATCGACCACGTAACGCCAGGTCGGTCAATCTCGATACGACTCGCCTCGAAGAGCGGATTGCCGCAGATAGCTGCCTCGACGAGCTCGAACCTCTGCTCGTTGCTCAGCAGTCCGTTGTCCGCACCCTTGCTCTTGCTTTTCTTCTTGTGAGGCGGATTCCCGGAAGGGATGAAGAGAACTTTGTCCAGCTCGAACTGTTCCGCGGCTCGCTGGGCAACAATCAGATGCGCGATGTGGGGCGGGCTGAACGCACCGCCCATAATGCCGACTTCTTTCATAGGATGACTCCAAAGTAGGCTGGATGTCCGAAAGAACTCAAATCAAGGTCCGAGGGTGTCGAGGTCCACGGTGTAGGAGACCGGAACCCAGGGGAGCCAGCGGCTGGCTTCCACTTTGGCGTCCACGCGAGCCTTGTTGCCACCAACTGGCGTAATCACAGCCTCTTTTACCTGGAGCTTGCCCAGATAGTCGATTTTCACTGAGAGGCCTTTGATGTTCTTCAGCGTGACCACGTTGCCGCTGTTCGAAGCCTCACAAGACACCGTCTTGTCGATGTAGACCGTCACGCCGGAGGTCTGAATCGTCTTTCCATCGGACTCGAGGGTAAACTTCTGACCGTTGCGAAGAATCGATTTGGGACCGAGAGGAACGAGAAGGTTAGCGACATCATCGCCCGCCTTCTTTTTGAACTCGTCAAACGTGAGTTTGACACCGTCGGGTACGACTGTGTCGAGATCGATGGTTTTGGCGCTCATTTGAGCAACCTGCCTTCCGACCCCGGAGGGCGTGACGGAGGCTTCTGTGGGCGCGAAAACGGACAAGATGGCCAGGCACACAGAGGCGGGTACCAACGCGCGCACCAGAGTTTCGATAAATTGCATTCGTATGTCCGGATTGCTATGCCTGATTAGCTCAGTAAACATTTTTCAGGCATATACGTGACAGGTACTGTTTTGGAAGAACGACTCAGACAGAAAGACAGGAAGCAATATCGCAAGGAGCTTATTAGGCCCTTGACTCTCAAAACAATAATGACAACCAGAAAATAGATCGATCTCTTGTTTTAACTCGCAACGCAATACCATGGCTTTCAAAAACACCACGCCAAGCACTTCGCATCGCGACGCATCATGACAGCCTCGAACAATCCGCACCCTGCCAGCGGTCCAAGGATTATTCCTGGCTGACGGCTTGATGTCTGGTGATCAATGGAGCTTTTGTGCCGGCAAGTTTCCGTTTCACTTCGCTGCAGGCGAAGAACAGTTGCTGATCGAGCGACAGGTCGACTTCTGCCGGTCGTTGTTGAGAGCCCTCGGGTTGGGAATGTTCCGATATTCTCCTAGCTGCGCGAAGCTTCTGCTTGACTCGTCGTTCCAAATTATCGCCAGGAATTATGAAATCCGGCTCCAAACCGATTTTGTTAATGGACTCTCCCGTCGGCAAAAAGAACTGCGCCGCCGACATTTTCATGGAAGTTTGATTGGCGAATTCCCAGACTCTCTGCACAATTCCTTTACCGTATGTGCGCGTTCCGACGACCGTCGCTCTGCCATTGTCTCTCAATGCGCCTGCAAGCATCTCGGCAGCCGATTTAGTTGTTTTGTCTACCAGCACTATCAGCGGCTTGTTGCCGGATTTGTTTGCGCGCCTGGATGCTCGGTCCTCTGAGCCGTCAAAAATTTTCTTCACTCCTTCCTGGTCGAGTTGGAGCTGTTCCACGTAAGTCGAATCGCCGGAAACTCCTCGCATTGACACAAAGGTACCCTCATCGCTGAACAGGGAGAAAATCTCGAGGGCGTAATCGATACAGCCGCCGGGATTATCCCGCAGATCCAGGATGATACCCTTGGCGTCAGCGAGAGCCTCGAGCGCCTTCTCTGTCTCTTCAACGCAGTGGCTGGACTTGAACGTAGCAAGATGGATGTAGCCGATGCCACCATCTAGCAAGTCCCAGTACGCTACGTTCCGCTTATCGCCCTGGGTTTGACGTCTGGTGGTGGCACCCTGATCTCGATAAAACGTGTATTCGTCGGAAAGAGATTGGAGCATCGAATTGATTGCCACCTCAGCTTTCTCGACGCTGGTCAAACGACCGTCGAATCGATGGCGCCACTCAGCCCATGATTGCAGGCGGCTGCGATAAAGATAGTGACTATTCACAAGAGTCCAAATCTCGTCGTAAATTTCCTCGAGATCTCTCGGAGTACTCGTCACCACCAGTCGACCCGGCAGCGTTGCAGCCAGTGCAGTCTTTAGCTCTGGTGCCTTGACCGCTGTCGACGGTTTAATTTTGGTCTCAGCCTGCGCCCCCGACATGCACACCGCCAGTGCCAAAACTGACGCGCGAACAATATTCCCGATGTAGTTACATCTGTAGAACACTTGCCTAAAACCTGATTTCATCCCAATTGGGAATTTTGATTTATTAATGGTGTCGGTGGAGGTTCCACCTGAAAGGTGTGTAGCACTGATCATTGGAAAGTCATGCCGAGTTCGTCGGATAAAGGCCAGAGACCACTTCTGGTCCCTGTAAGAGTCATAAACTGCTAAGGTGGCTGCAACCCGATTACCGAGCTATCGCAAGCCCGGCCTCGAAGCTGTAACAGTTGGCTTGGAGACAGACCTTGGTGTGGCGTTTGGTTGGCGCTTGATCTCGACCTGTTCTCTGAAAGCCTGCGACCATGCGATTTTTTGCAGGTCTAATTACTAATATTGCACATGAATAAAAATCTGGCTAGGGGCAAACCCACAGCCAGACTTGATTTGAGTGCTTTTGTCGAAGAATCGACGTTTTCTAATGTCCGAGTGCTTCCATAGCTTGTTGTGCATCGAAGTCTCGAGTGCTTGTATAGCGCCGAGTTGTTTCGATTGTTCTATGGCCGCCGATCTGAGCTACGAGTAGAAGATCATTTCCGTTCTTAACTAAATTGGACAAACAGGTATCACGAAGAACTTGGGCACTGAGGTTGAGATGAGCTTTGTGGCCAATTTTTCTGACAATCAAATCTATCCCCACTGTGGAGATTCGTTTGCCTTGAGGATTGAGGAAAAGTGCTCTATCCGAGGCATCGCCAAATTT
>CAYTDR010000588.1:0-5485 GCA_964436185.1 uncultured Candidatus Obscuribacterales bacterium
TGAAGCGCCGGAGAATCAGTGGTTGCTTATTGTTAGCCAGCCCTGTATAGTTATCACGCTGGTACGTTGTAACGTTACCACGAGCATACGTGATAGTCAAGTTCCTTGTTTTTTCTTCATTTCATATATGACCAACACGATTGATTGGATGGACGCACTTAACGAGCAAGCCAACCCATGGAATGAGATGGGAGTGAGCAAGTGGCTGGAGCCGCTCGCCGGCAAAGCGGTTGTGCTGTCGGAGCAGGCTATTCAATCGTTCGATCGAACCCTCGATTTTATAAGGATGCAACTCTCGGATCTTCATTTCGATGGATCCCTAGATCTGGAAGCAATTAACAGTCGACTACAGCACGTCAGAATTGAGATCGGTGTGCCGGTTGCTCCCTCGATTCTCCGTTTGCCGGCTCTGCATGCACAGATCGCGGATGGTGGGGATGATGCGCTTCTGAAAGCAGTCGAGGAGACCGTACTTCTTCAATTCAGTATCTTTGTCGGGCAGATGCAAGATCGACAGGACGAGACTATGCTCGCCCGGTGTGAAGGGATCTTCAAAGAGGAGAACGTTACAGGAATTTTTCCCGTTCCCGAGTTTCCGGTTGAGATTGAACTGAAGTGGCGCCAGGAGATTCCAGTTCTCGTCGAGCAAAAATTGGAGCAGACTCCTGAGATTCAGCGCTGTGCCGATTTCTTCGTCCCCAGAGGAAGAGCGAGATTTTGCTCGGATGAATGCAGATTTCGCACCTTCCAGCTAGTTAAGCAGCTAACCGACCCGCGTTATTTAGCTAACAAGCAGCGCCGCTACAGGCAGAAGAAAGAGTCGAACTGACTCAAGACGTCATTTCGATCGTCGCCATCGCTGGTCGCTCGTTACTCGGTGATCGTACCTGCTGTTCTCTTCCATATACTCCATAACTTTCATACATTCAGTAGTTTTGATCTACAAATTGAATATGGCGGCATCAATTGTGTCGGAGTGATCCAAATGCTGTTATAGGGCAAACCCTATTTGGGATAATAAATTTAGAGGTGAGGACTTGTCAGAACAACAAGACGTTATTGAAAAGGTTCTACGAGGTATGGACTGCTCGCGGCTGAGCAATGATGAGCTGCGCCAGTTGGTCAATAACGATTATGCCGGAAGTACTCCGCCTGCCAAACTCTTGCTCTCGTTTTATACTCACTCCAAAACTGTCGTTTATGTCTTATTCGGCGCTCTCGTACTTCTGATAATTCAACTGCATGTATCAAGTGCTTTTTTGGAAGGGACTGCCTTGACGCTGGTTCTTTTCATGCTGCTTGTTTTGTGGAACAATCAAATTTGGGAACGCAAAAGGCACGAAGCACATATCGAGCTGATACGCAGAAGGCAGGACTTAGGGGAGTAGAGGCGCTGCACCGCTTCTGATACCACTATATGCGATTAGGGCACAATAACACCGAGACTACAGGTTCAATGCTCCTGAGAAGTCGATCTCGAGCGATTTGCCAGAAGGACGAACGACGAATTTACTGACCCGAATTGCCTTCAAGGCCGGATCGGGATGTTTAAAAAGTTTCGTCTTTCCTTCCAGCTTGAACGGAATTTTCTTGTCGCCTGCGATGAATTTCGCACCCTTCAATCCAGATTGAATCATGGCGCTTTCTGCCTTTCCAAGCGCATCCCTGGATATGTCACTCCAATCTACATCCAGCGAACTCGGAAACGAAAATCGGAGATTGCAACAGTATTTCAACTTGCTATTTGCAAGCGATTGTCCTGGCTCAATACCGAACTGGATGTCACCGCTGCCGGAGCTCTTTGCCTTAGCAGACCAGGTATGCGAAGTCCATTTACTGTTGTCTTTGGCGAAGGGGTTGAGCTGTGGATGGAATGCTTCCACCTCTCCACTGACGATTACATTTGACTCCCCATCTACGAGAACGTGGTTCTTTTTATCCACTCGAATATTCTTGATCTGCGGATTGATGACCTTTACTCGCGACACATGGAAGTTTCGATACCGCCACTGTCGTCCTTTGAAGAGCTGCTCGTCTACCTTGATGCTTTCTGAGTCAGGGAGATTATTTTTGATCAGCTGCTCGGTTTCAGCTTGATCGATCAAGATTCGCCCA
This sequence comes from uncultured Candidatus Obscuribacterales bacterium, assembly GCA_964436185.1. Taxonomy (GTDB): domain Bacteria; phylum Cyanobacteriota; class Vampirovibrionia; order Obscuribacterales; family Obscuribacteraceae; genus CAYTDR01. The sequence goes on from CAYTDR010000588.1 coordinate 2,116, forward strand.
CCATCGAGCAGAACGGTCACGTTATGAGCATCCGCAGTCAGACCGATTGATTTGACTGAACCTTCCAGACCGCTAATGCCAAGGACGTTCTTGTCCGCGCTTACATGCAGTGCGAGATTGCTATTCAGGTTTACACCGGAGTCTGCGATCTTGATTGACATGTTGCCGTTGAGGTCGTCGACGTCTAATACTTTTTTCGCGCCATCACTTACTCGCAAACGACCGGAATGTACACCGAACTTCAAAGATTGAGGGGTGGACAATCCGTTTTTGGAGACCGTAAAAATTGCCGGATCCTTAGATTCAATGACCGTGGACTGATCCGCCCTGAGGACCAGCTTTCTAGTACCACTGCTGAATGAAAGACTTTCCGGATATATGCTGACACTGTCGAGGTTGGCACTAGCTCCGATATCACTGGTCATTGAAAGTCCAGACAAACTGCAACTCCTGAGGCTGGTTGAAAACTCAGAACCAGATCGCCCGGCGGTGAATCGGAATTTGGTGCACTCGATCGGCTTGCTTGTTTCCAGCTTGAGCGCAGGCGTCTCATTGTTGCTTTCAATCGACAACGCAAGAGGCAGCGTACCCGGAATCGAGCCTCCAATCTGGTCGCTTGCGCTGACAAGTTCAAACTCACTTCCATCGATAGTGAGCGTTCCCCTGGCAGATAGATTCTCCGCTGTTTCGCCGATCTTTCGCTTGAGGCTGAGTGATTCAAGCACTATCGATGCGGTCTTTCCGGACAGGTCAAATTTGGCTTTCTCGCCGTAGTGAACATTGAATCCGGAAAGCTTGAATGAGGCCACGGGGGTGCCACTACCTGTGGCGGCAACTTCAAGGCTACCGTTTTGGCATGAAATCTTCGAATCGATCTTGACCTGGCCACCCTTAGAGATAAGCCTGGTCTCCTCGATCGAGTAGCTGGCACCGTCGGCCAGGTTAAGATCGAAATGCACTTCGCCCGAATAGTTCTTCCTGTCGCTGAACTTGAGATCGCTCAAATGAATCTCAGACTGGGGACCGATGGGCAGGTGTCCTCCCTTCTCATCAAATACGGCACCGGGATGAGCCTTGAGCACGGCCTTCTCAACCGTCAACTCCTTTATGAGCTCATCGATATCGGACTTTTTGGAGGAAGCCATATCTTTTTGCTGAATCATGTTGGCGATCAATCCAACTAGAGTTCTGGCAAAATCCATCTCCAAACCGGCCTGACCTTTTGACAATGTAATCTTTGTCGGGCTTGTTAAGGGACCGCACTTTACTGGCTTAGACAGCTCGACAGTTGCATTGGCTGTGGCAAGATCGATTGTCGTTTTGCCTTCAATAGGCACAGAGGCTGAGAGCTTGAAAGTGGTTTGAGGCTCTATTGCGAAGGCAAGATTGGAGAACTTAAAGCTTCCTTCGTTGAGGCTTCCTGAGGCGGAGAGTTTGAGCGAATCTGTCGCTTGAACCAAACGCCTGAACAGTGGATCAGTTACATCCACTTTGATAGAGACAGGAATGATCGTCGGTGTGGCAACCCGGCTACAGCTCGTGCAGCCAGTGATCCCGAATATAGAATAAACAAGGAGAAACACGACGAGCGCAAACCCATTGCATGATTGATCTCCCACCGGGAGAGCAGATATCCGCGACCGTGCTATACGATGTGAGTTTGACAGGAACCAATGATCGCTTGACTTGCCGATTTTCAAAACTTTGATTAAATGCTCCTGGAGATTTCAGAGTGAATTATTCATACGAGTCCGTCGATTTTGAACTACAATCTTCCTGGAGATTGCTTTGTTGAGAATACTTTTTCGACTAAAGAAAGCCATGATGGTAGCACACGCCAGACTGTTGCTGGTGTTGCTTATTGTCTGCCATTCAGCTTCAGCTCCGGCTTTTGCGTTTGATGACAAATTCGAAATGTGGCAGCCGGTCTTCATGGATTTTCCGGTCGGACATCCGAAGATTCGTGGCTATCTCGAATCCAATTCCCGATTGAGACCAAGCCGCCCGGAATCTAACATCAATCAATATCTTCTTCGTACCGCGCTTGGATACAAGCTGCGAGAGAACATCGAGTTTTTTCAGGGCTACGCTTGGGTTCAAACATGGAATCCCAGGTATATAGCAGAACAACGCACCTATCAGCAATTAGGAATCGGTCACGTGTTGTTCAAGCGGCTGCAGGTGCTACACAGGTTAAGAACCGAACAACGATTCATCGAGCACAAACATGGTGTCGCCAACAGGGGCCGGTACCTCTTGAGATTCGCGCGACCGATTGGCAACACCGAATTTTATCTTGTCGGCTCGGACGAACTATTCGTCAACTTCAACTCATTGGAAGGTGGGCCCATCCGTGGCATCGACCAGAACCGGCTCTATGGTGGTGTCGGTCGCCAAATCTCTCGCTACTTGCGAGCAGAGATCGGATACCAATGGCAGTATGTAAACGTGGCCGATCCGATTGACGATATATCTTCAAACGCACTCATGACGCAGTTTTTCGTTCATTTCTGAAAACGTCATCCAAACCGACAGTCGGCGTTCGCGCGGCTGCTCGAAGACCACGTCGGCGGCGGATTTGCGATAGAACGAGCAATGCACCATGGCCGTAGTTGTCACCACCGGTAGGGCGCTTCTAAAACTGTTCCGATGTTCAGCGATCGATATAAGACTAAGACTTGCTTGCCTTCTGACCTTCTGCTGCGGAACTATTCTTATTAGCTTTCATGAAGTCAATGACGAACTGATCGACCATTTTGGAAACTGTATCTTTCACGAATGGATGAGTCGTCACGGCTTGATCCTTGTAGGTAATCGTTCTCACCTTCACTGCCGGATCGCGCACTAGAGAGCACCACTGAACCACCGTCAGCTCGACAACGCTGTGTTGTTTGCCTGCTCCCAGCACCTTCACCTGCAAGAGTGCATCGATTGGCTTGGTCACTCCCGGCTCTAACTCGGTCATCTTTTTTGTCGGGACGGGTAATTGTTTAAGTCCATTTTCAATAGCTTGGTTGAGGTTCTGATCGGGATAATGACCAGGCAATCCGAAAGCCAAGCCACGGATACCTTTGAGAGAAGGGACCATGAGCTCCTCACGCAACTGTATACGGTGCCCTCTCAACTTCTCCATTGAAGGTTCCGACTTTCCATCAGAGCTCTTACTTGCTTCGTCTGCAAGAGTAGGCTGAGCCGCGAGGAGCGGTAAGAGTGATGCCACAGACAGTGCAAGGACTTGAAACCTTCGGATATGCATACTTTCCTCCTTGGAGATAGAGTGACACTAGAATATCAGAGCAATCGTGAATTTTGGCTGCTATCGGTTGTTCATCATGTTTAAGCTGTTAATGACTTGAGAGAAGCCTCCCAG
>CAYTDR010000589.1:0-5483 GCA_964436185.1 uncultured Candidatus Obscuribacterales bacterium
TATGAAGAGCTGGGAGAATCTGAAGCCGTTTGCTGACCGATTCAACTCGATAGAGACAGAGTTAAGCCGCGCTTATGATACGGTCTACCGAATAGCCAAGATGGAAGTAGAGAAGCATGCCGGTAAGAATGCCACCGCAGAGGATATCAGAGCCAAAGCACAAGCAGTCGTTGAAGGCAGGTTGCAATTGAACAAAGGAGCCGCTCCTGCCCTCGAAACAGCACTGGCGAAGATGAAGGCTCTGAGGACCGAACACGCAGGACTCTCCGAAAAGCTGAAAGAAGTGGCGACGAAAAGGACCGATGGCTTGCAGAAAATAGTCAATGAGTTCTGCAGAAAGAACGGTCTCCCCGAAGTCACAATTAAGGAAAGTGGAAGACTGGGACCTACCAATGCCACATATCAAGCCGGAAAAGGAGAGATTACTGTCGGTAGATCCGATCTGTTGACTCGCTCAGGCGGAATAGAGTTGATTGCCGATCTATTTCACGAGATCGTTCACAATCAGCAGGACATGTTGGTAGTGAGACACATCGCAGATCAGCTGAAGTTGGACAGAATTAAAACGAACTACGATCTGGAAAGATTCCAGCAGACCTACGAAAGCCTCACAGGAAGCAAACTGGACAGGGAATACCTGGAGCAAGTCCTGAGCATTCGAGAACGTGACCCAGACGGCAAGGAGTTGGACGATCTCCAGACACAGAAAGCAATCGCGCTGGCCGCATCCTTCCGAGCGGCCCAGCCAATCGGAGCGAAGTGGAGACAACTGGGTGACAGCTACAGAGCGGTTGCAGCGGAGTTGAGGAAACTAACGGGCGACGGACAGAACCTCAATGCCGAAGAGCTCGTTCGCAAGCTGGCCACGCCGGGCAACGAAAGTCTGTCCAGGCATCTTTTTGGATCTCCGGATTCCTCGAAGTGGCCCGAGGCAATCAAAAAGCTTGTAGAGACATGGCATACCGCGCAAAAAAATGCACGTGGTGAAGCAATCGGATGGAACGAAGCAGGCGCCAGAGCCCTTTTGACTGAAGGACTGCAAGGTCGCCTGATTGCAATCAACGGCGAACGCCATCGGCTCTATACAGTGGAGTACAGAGGCAAGTTGCACGAAAGTGAAACTCACCTACTTACAGTCGGCGCGCAGAAACAGACAGCAGCGGAGCACATGAGCGCTCTGGCGGATGACGCAAAGGCAGAGAGAACGGCTGGCAAGACAGTCACGTCCAGCGAACATGCCAAGCTCGAGGCGACGCCACGCACAACCCGAACTGTCACCGATTATAGTGGCAAAGATGCAACAACAGAAGGATTTATGCTCTCTGTGATGTTCCACGAGGGCAAAAAATGGACACGTACCGGGAGCCTGGACCACGAATGGAAGAGATTCGAGACCAAGGCACGCCAGGTCTTAGATAAAGGACTGGGCACAGATCGAAAATCGAAACATGAGCAACTCAACCAGATCTTGCGAGAGTTCGTCAAACAAGTACCGAGCCTGAGTACTGATCCACTTGTTGACTCAGCGCAAATCACGTTCGATCCCTCGTTAAAAGAGGGAGGGAAGGTCGCCTTTACACACAAGAATGCGGAAATCAGACCGATCTTCCGAGACAGTGAACACGTCTATGTTCGGGGCGAATCAGGAGAGATCGAGAAGATAAAATTATCAGAAGTCCGCGTTCAGCTGCGCCTGTCGCAAGCCTCCATGGAAGCTGCCGACACCAGCAAGGGCAGACCGAACTTGAAGGCGACGGAACTTGTCTCCTCGCTCTACCACCAGCTTCATCATCTGGATCAACTGCAATCGCGTTACGATCGAGCAAAGCAGCAAGGCATCGACTTGCTTAGCACGACCGCCGAACCGTTACTGATCGAACACTTCATGGCATCGGAGAGGATAGCGGCGGAATTGTCAGCCGACTTCATCCAGTTCCGTCTCAATGGCAACAGCGTAGACGGCAAGACGAAACTTCATGACACGTCGGTCAGCGACTTCGATTTGAAGAGGCCGATTGCCGAGATGCTCGGAGAACGAGTAGTGACATCTATGGGTGCTGATGGCAGGCTGAGAATCTATGTGCTCAACAAAAACCAGAGCATTTCAGAGATAGATCCGGCACGTTCTGAAAAGTTGATCAAGGATTCGTTCACAGCTCTGCTCAAAGCACTCGATGACAAAATCTCAAAGGCTCGAGACGATAAGAACGAATCGCTGGAGAAAAAGCTGTTAGAGGAGAGAGCCAAATTACAGACTGATTTCGACAGTTACAAAAGTGGCAATTCCTCATTCCGTAAGAATCTGTTCAATAAGCTAGGCAAGCTGGCTCACGCAGGTCGGGCCGGTGTCGGAGTCGGTGTCACAGTCCTTTTCCTCACTGCCACCGCACTGGAATACTGGCGCAAGGATGCACACGAATCGGATATCGATCTAAAAATTCCCATGTCCGGATCGCCGATGTAAAAAGGTGCATAAGCGAAACTCGCCAGGGCCGCTTAAAAAGAGATGAGCTACAATTTGTCCACATCTCAAACAACTGGGGCGCTGACTTGCGACGTTGTCAGATTGCAGAATTGATGGATGATCCTTCTCTCGACGACCTCGAGCATATTTGTGCCCTCAAAGGTTTGGAGAGACTGAATAGATTGAGTGGCAGCGGCAAAACCATATGGGAGCCTGTGAAACAGCTTGCTCAGGAGATTGGCAGCCGGAGTTTGAAGGTACTTGATATCGCCTGCGGAGGTGGCGACACTGCAATCGATCTGGCTTTGAAAGCCACCAAGAGCGGTCTTCCCATCCACATCGACGGTTGTGACATATCATCGACAGCACTCTCCTATGCTAAATCGAACGCCGAGAGAGTCGGCGCCAAGGTGGAGTTCTTTCGAATGGATGTCCTCAACGACGAGTTGCCGGAGTCCAGTTATGATGCAGTAATGACGTCTCTTTTCGTCCATCACTTGAATGAGGACGAAGTTTGTAATTTGCTCGAGCGCATGCAACGATGGGCTCGACATCTCATACTTGTCAACGATCTGGAGCGCAGTCCGTTGAATTTTGCCCTTGTCTGGTTGGCTACTAGAAGCGTAACGCGCTCACGAGTAGTGCACTTTGATGGTCCGGTGTCAGTAAGGCGCGCCTACACCATCGCAGAAGTCAAGGAACTGGCCATTCGATCGAATCTTCCAGAGGTCAAAATCCAGCGTTGTTTTCCCTGCCGATTCATGCTTCAAGCGAGAGTCGACGGAGAGGGACGTTAATGGAGCCAATCGTTAGAACAATTCAACGAGAGCAGGCTGCCGACAATATTTGGGATGCCATCGTAATCGGTGCTGGTGTCGGAGGCTCGATTGCTGCCATCGAAATTGCAGCGGCAGGGCGGTCGGTGCTGCTTGTGGAGAAAGAATCTTTTCCCCGGGACAAGGTGTGCGGTTGCTGCCTCAACCTTTCGGCGCTCAAAGAATTGTCTAAAGCCGGATTGGACGATGTTCTCACGAATGCTGGTGGTATAAAGCTGACCGAGTTGCTGCTCTCCGTTTCAAGAAAGCAGGCTCTCATCGCTCTTCCTGAGGGACTAGCCATATCCAGAGCATCGCTGGACGGTTCACTTGTAAACCACGGCATTAGCCTCGGAGCGCAGTTCTTGCCAAGTGTACGGGCTAGTGTTGATGCAGTGGATCAACAGTGCAGACAGGTAGCTCTCGAGGATGATCTGGGAAAAAGCGTTGCATCGGCAAGAATGGTTGTTGTTGCCGATGGCATTGGCGGACAGGCTCTCAAACAAGCTCCAGGCTTCCAGTCATCAGTGGCTCCTCATTCCCGTATTGGTGTGGGTGTCACATTGTCCGATTCTCCTCATGACTTCACTTCAGGCCGTATTTACATGGCTGTTTCAAAGGGCGGATATGCTGGTGCAGTGGTACTACCGCAAGGGCGGCTGGATATCGCTGCGTGCCTCGATGTCGAGTTCTTAAGAGAGTCAGATGGACCTGGCAGAGCAGTGCAGAGCCTCTTCCAACAGGCTGGTTTCCCACATGCGGAGCTGGAACATCTTCCATGGAAGGGCACGCATCCGCTCACCCGGCAGAGAAGAATGGTGGCAGACGATCGTCTGATAGTCTGCGGTGATTCCGCACTGTATATAGAACCATTTACTGGAGAGGGAATGGCGTGGGCTCTTCGTTCTGGACGCGCAGCTGCTCTTCTGGTAGTGAAGGCTTTGGCTGCTGATGGTAGCGGCACCGATGGATCATCCTACCCGATAGAGTCGGCCTGGACTCGCATCCATTCTCGATTGATTGGAGCACGGACCCTTCCTATAAAGCTAATGTCACAGGTTCTCAGGCATCCCGAGCCGGTCTCCAGGTTCCTTCCGCTCTTGCGACAGCGTTGGATTGCCAGTCCCATTCTCAATTACATTAACAGCTAGCGATGGTGCCTATCTCATGAAAGCGCTCAAAATACTCTCTGTCGGAACCGCACTGCCACCAAATTCGGTTGCACAGAAACTGGCTGCTACGATGTCAGCAGAGTACACGTGCCAAGACGAACGACAGGTACAGATTTTAAAACGTCTGTACGAGCGCACAAAAATAGATAATCGGCACAGTGTAGTTCTAGCTGAAAGAGTGGATGAGTCGGTCTTCTATCGCCCTCGCGCCAGGGACAACCCATCGGGGCCCACCACCGCAGAACGAATGAACCTGTATGCGCGTGAGTCCATTTCATTAGCCACCAGCGCCAGTGAATCGGCATTAGCACAATCCGGAGTGCATGCCGGGGAGATTACCCACGTCATCACAGTCTCTTGCACTGGATTTTTCGCTCCAGGATTGGATATCGGTTTGATTAGATCTCTGACGCTATCACCTGCAGTGAGCCGGTATCACATAGGCTTCATGGGCTGCCACGGAGCGTTAAATGGTTTGTCTTTAGCGCGCTCTATAGTCAACTCAGAGCCTGACGCCATGGTTCTTTTATGCGCAGTCGAGTTATGCAGCTTGCACTTCCAGTATGACTGGAACGCCGACAACATGCTGGCCAACGCGCTTTTCGCTGACGGAAGCGCAGCCCTGATCGCTACTGCAGAGGGTTCCAAAACTGCAAGTTCCCAGCCACTTTCCCTGGTCAAGGCGTGCGAGTCATACTTGATTCCCGAATCGGACACGGACATGACATGGACTATAGGCGATAACGGTTTTACCATGACCCTCTCGCCGCGCGTCCCGATATTGATCGAACAACACCTGCGAGAGTGGCTAGAGAGCTGGCTGAGTAAGGAGAACCTAAAGCTCGCAGATATCAACTCGTGGGCAATCCATCCAGGTGGTCCGCGGATCCTGGACGCTGTTCAAAGCGCACTCGGATTGACGCCACTCGATTTGTCCGTTACACGAAATGTATTTGCGCGCTGTGGAAACATGTCCTCTCCGACTACGCTGTTTATCCTTAAGGATTTGCGTTCAGAGAATCATGAAGGTCC
>CAYTDR010000590.1:0-3469 GCA_964436185.1 uncultured Candidatus Obscuribacterales bacterium
GCCAACCAGTATCACCTTGTTTGGTGTCGTGCTCCTGAAGTGCAACATGACCGGATCTTCTCCCTTGTGGGTGACGAGAATCTCCTTCAGCCGATGCAACTGAGCGAAGGATGGCTCCTGGTCTATGGTTATGTCCACGATCGAGGCGTCGGAGATTCTCCTGATGGCAGTGCCTGTAACTGAAGTGCCTTCGTCATTCTTACGTACCTTCCCTCGCACGAGTAGAAGTGCCTGCTTCTGTAGAACATCCTCACCGATTTTGTCCAGGACATCGCTGAATAGAACTACCTCGCACTTGGAGGTGAGATCCTCCATATGCACAACGGCGAGCATCTTATTTTGTTTCGTCAGCTTCTTCTCGACGGAGTTAGCTAAACCACCAATTATTGCGGTAGTTCCGTCGCTCGCCTCTTTCACCTCTTTGATCGAATGCGTGGTGAGAAACTTCAGACGATTGGCCACTCGGTTGAGTGGATGGCTTGTCACATAGAAACCGATCAGCTCGTGCTCCATCACTTGCATCTCGGCCTCGGAGTATTCAGTTGCATCGCCCTGCAACGTTTGGTCCAACTCCAGACCACCACCGCCGCTGCCACCAAAGCTGAAGAGGCTCATTTGACCTGCTGCTTCTTCGTTTTGCCTTCTGGCGGAGCGTTCTACCAGTCCTTCCAGGTTGGCCAGAGCCTGTTTTCGGGTGACGCCCAGGCCTATGCAGGCGCCGCATTTGATCAGTGCTTCCAGTGCCCGCTTGTTGATTATTCGCAAATCGACCCTGGAGACGAAATCCTGGATCGACTTATATGGGCCGCCTTCTTCTCGCTTCTGAACAATCTCTTTCACTGCCGCTTCGCCGACGTTTTTGACCGCCGATAGTCCGAAGCGTATCGACCGGCCGTCAGGAGTGAAATCCGCACCGGAAACACTCACGTCAGGAGGAAGAATGTCGATGCTCATGGATTGGCATTCGGCGATGTAACCCTGCACCTTATCTTGCTCGCCTGCCACCGACGACATGACCGCACTCATGTATTCGACAGGATAGTGAGTCTTCAGATAAGCCGTATGGTAGGTGAGAACCGCATATGCCTGGGAGTGAGATTTGTTGAAGCAGTACTCGGCGAACTGCAGCATGGTGTCGAAGAGATTTTCGGCAATCCCCTGGCTGATACCGTTTTCTGCGCAGCCTGTATAGAAGATTCCCCGATGTTTCTCCATCTCTTCGGGCTTCTTTTTACCCATTGCTCTACGCAAAAGGTCTGCCTGTCCGAGGCTGTATCCGCCAAGGCGCTGGGCAATTTGCATGACCTGCTCTTGGTAGACGATCTGCCCGTACGTGTCTTTGAGAATTGGCTCTAGATGAGGCGTTGCATAGGTGATTTTTGCTCTACCGTGCTTACAGTCGATGAACTTATCGATCATTCCGCTGTCGAGCGGACCGGGTCGATAGAGAGCAATCAGCGCTGAAATGTCCTCCATGTTGGAGGGCTTCATATCGCGTGCTACCTGCCTCATTCCGGCTGACGTTTCTAGCTGGAAGATGCCGGATAAGTCGCCGTTGGAGATAGTTTGAAATACCAGCGGATCGTCCATGGGAATCTCATCCGGATGGATTTTTATCCCGCACGTCTTCTGGATCGCCTTCAGCGCCTTATCGATCATGGTGAGGTTGCGCAGGCCAAGGAAGTCCATCTTCACCAGCCCGACATAGGCCAGATCTTCCATATAGAACTGCGTAATCTTGGAACCGTCGTTGTTGCGCTGGACCGGCACCAGGTTTTCCAGCGGGATGTCCGAAATTACGACACCGGCTGCGTGCATTCCGAAGGTCTTGTTGGTTCCTTCAAGCCTTTTGGCCAGATCAACTACTTGTTTGGTTTCTTCATTGCTCTGGTAGGCAGCCTTGAACTCCGGATGTTCGGCGATCATGTCCTTGAGCGGAGTGTTCTTGCCTCGAACAACGGGAATCATTTTGGCAAGCTTTGTCGACTCCGAAAATGGAAATTCGAGAACGCGAGCTACGTCCTTCACCACTGCCTTTGAGGTCATGCGGTTGAAGGTAATGATCTGGGCGACGAAGTCATCTCCATATTTCTCAGAGGTGTACTTGATGATCTCGCCGCGACGTTCGATGCAAAAGTCCGTATCGATATCGGGCATCGACTTTCTTTCGGGATTGAGAAATCGCTCGAAGAGCAAATTGTACTTTATAGGGTCAATGTTGGTGATTCTCAGTGCGTAAGCGACCAGGCTTCCCGCAGCAGATCCTCGTCCCGGTCCTACAGGAATGTCCCTGTCTCTAGCGAAGCGAATAAAGTCGGCGACGATAATGAAGTAAGAGGCGAACTCCATCTCCTCAATTACACTGAGCTCCGTAATGGCACGGTCCTGGTAATCCTGGGGAACCTCGCCGTTGTCGAATCTCTCCTTCAATCCGTCGAAGACTAGTTTATTGAGAAAACTATTGTCGCTGTAGCCGGTCGGCATGTCGACTTTGGGCAGTCGAGGTTTTCCGGCCAGCTTAACCGGCTCAACCTTATCGGCTATCTCCAGCGTGGTAAGGATGGACTCTTCAATCATCTCGGTATCGAGATGGTCTCGGAAGAGATAGGACATCTCGTCGCCGTTTTTTATGTACTCCCAGCCGCTGAACTTCATGCGGTTAGCGTCAGTGACTACTTTGCCCATCTGAATGCAGAGCAAGCAGTCATGCGAGATGGCATCACCTTTCTCTGTGAAGTGTGAGTCGTTGGTGGCGCACAGTTTGATCCCCAGCTCGCGCGAGATCTGGACCAGAGCCTTATTGGCCTTGCGGTCTTCCGGATAGCCGTGGTCCTGAATCTCTATATAGTAGTTGTCGCCAAGAACCTCTTTGTACCAGGCTGCCGCCGCCTTTGCTTCCTCATACTTATCTTTCAATAAATACTGGCAAAGTTCAGCCCCGAGGCAACCAGAGAGAACTATCAATCCATCGCCGAATTCAGTCAGCATTTGCTTGTTGATTCGAGGCTTGTAATAGTAGCCGTTCAAGTGGGCACGTGAAACAAGCTTGACGAGGTTTTGGTATCCGGTTTGATTGCGCGCGAGCACTGTGAGATGGTGCAACGCCACTTTCTTGCTTTTATCGGCTATGTCACCATCGATGATATAGGCCTCGTAGCCGATAATTGGTTTGACACCGCCCATTTCGTGGCAGGTCTTGGTCAGCTCGATGGCACCGTACATAACACCATGATCGGTGATCGCCACGGCCGGCATATTCTCCGCCTTGGCTTTTTTGACCAGCTCTTTTATCCTCGTGGCACCATCCAGGAGGCTGTATTCCGTGTGAAGATGTAGCGGCACATAAGGACGAGGGCTCATATAACCTCCACCTCAGTCAGAAAGCCAACCGGATTGAAGAAGAAAGTATCCGGGGAAGCTGGAATTATTGCGAGACCCTCCCACATAGCAGATAGCGGATAAGATAGAG
>CAYTDR010000590.1:3479-5483 GCA_964436185.1 uncultured Candidatus Obscuribacterales bacterium
GGTCGTAGGGCTAATGTATATTCTATACTCTTGCCGCTTCAGTCAAACAAAAACCTTACCTTCGAGTGACCCTATTTAACTTTCCACTGCCTGTAATCCGCCCTTAAGGCATTAAAAGACAAAAATAGACAAGGTGTGCCACTCCCGGAATTGTAGGGAATAATACTTTAAGTCTTCGGCGAACTCGATTGTAAACTTGACTATAGTAGATGGCCTGATGTTCAAGCTGATCCTCTCCACCATTGGTCTTTCTGCCACGGATTGCCTTGATCCCCTTGCTATGTCAGTGGTTATTTTTCTTCTTACAACCAAGCGGCCGGTCCTGAATTCCGGCGCCTATCTTCTGGGAATCTTGTTGACCACCTGGACCGCCGGCCTGATTCTGTCATTCGGGGTGATTCAAGAGGTAGATTCACTCCTCTCTCACCCGCATGCGCCGTATTTTGCCTTCCAATTGTTTATTGGCGCAGCCATAGCATTTGGCGGCTGGAGCTACTGGCATCATGCTCATCGTGAAACAACGTGCGAAGTCCCCATCAAGATAGTCGTCAATCCGATAATGGCACTGGTTATCGGCATAGTCTTCACTGCCACCGATTTGCCCACTAATGTTCCGCTTATCGCCGTAGCCGAGGCATTGGTGAAAAATCAGGCATCTCCTCCAACGACCATTCTCAGCTGCCTGGCTTACAGTATGGTGCGAATAGCACCGCCGGCGGCACTACTACTTATTTATTTGCTGAAGCAGGAAAAGAGCGCTGCAATCATCGATCGAATTCAGGCACCCATGATGAAATGGGGTCACAGAGTTACCGCAGTCATCATTCTTCTGCTCGGTCTCGTTCTGGCGGCGGACAGCATTTACTTCTTTACCACGGGCTCGGCGCTCCTGGTGGTCTGATTCTTTAGCTCCCCTCGAATGTTGAAAACAAAAGAGGACCCGCTACGAGAGCGGATCCTCAAACGAAACATAGGCTATGAGATTAGAATACAAGCTCCCGCAAGTGTGGATTGGTTCTATTGCGTGGGGTGCGACGGCGGGATACGTTGTTCCTGTGCTTGCCTTTGATATCGGCATCAGCATCAGCCTTCAACTCCGCAGCTATTGCTCTGGAAACTTCCTCTTTCTCGAGTATAGCGATGGCTTGTCTGAACCACATCCTCAAACAGCGGCGCTCATCAGCGGTGATTGTTTCTTCTTCTCTCATTGGTTCCTGTACTCCTATCCACTTTCGCTTTTGTGCTTATTGCACCTAAGGGACGACACTCAACCGTATTCGATACCACTCCGCAAAATGCTGGGCTTTTGGCCAGCTTCCTCGCGGCAGACGATACGGACCCCACATCTGTTCGGCGACTAGAGCCGTGACCGTGGCCAACGCCCCGACAGGTCAGACCTGTGGCGTGGGAGCCTAATCCGTATTCTATTCACATCTCAAGGGGTGGCAATACTTGACATCCCTTGATCGAATTAGGATTCGCTAACCTGAAAATCGAACGCTAAAACCCGCTCCTGGAGCCGTTCTCGGAAGCCAGAAAATCGGGGGCAAAAATCAGCTCACGTTAATTATCAGTACGGTCTCATCTTCGCAGGTGATATTGGGCGTCGGTAAGTCAAGTTGTGGCTAATTGGTGTGTGCATATTTGTTCGTCAGGCAGTCTCGAAAAGCATGTGGGACGCCAAGTGCCGAAATTGGCATAATCAAATAGTAGGGAGCAGGAAAAGTAACCCGATATGCTATGACCTCGAATAATTCCAGGATCAACTTGGATTACCATTGGAATCTGCTTCTGCACCGTGAATACAGAGTCGAAAAGAGCTTTAACTGAGGAAAGAGCGGTGTCGGACACTTCTAGCCAGCATAGCAAAACAATGCACCGCGACAAGCGAACCGAGCTTATCTTGGACATGGCGTTCAATGCCTTCGTGTCCATAGATGCCAATGGACGGATCGTCGACTGGAATCGCAGCGCTGAGCAGTTGTTCGGCTGGACGCTGGCAGA
>CAYTDR010000591.1:0-526 GCA_964436185.1 uncultured Candidatus Obscuribacterales bacterium
ACTTTGCCATCAGGAATGACCTGAGTACCGAGCACTGGAAATACCTTCAACTCTGCAAAGACTTATCAGTCGGCGCAGGGATAGAAATCGCTCGCACGAACAATTTTGCCGTTTACTTCTACGGCTGGGAGATCGGCAACCTAAGAGCGTCACAAAATTCGGAATTCAAATTTCGGTATTCACCTGACTGGAAGATTGGCTTGTCCAGTGAATTACCAATAGGGAAGACTTACAAGAGCAGAAGAATGCCGGCATTCTTCGAGAATCTCCTCCCTGAAGGTTGGACAGAACGCCAACTTCAAGCAACGTTCAAAGTTTCGCGGGAAGATACGGTGGCACTTCTTGCTACAACACAAAAGTATCTGTCCAATCTCACGCTTAGAACCAGCGGTTTTAACGAGACTGACCTTGTCTTTGATACGCTCGAGGCAACATTGTCCGAACTGGTTCCAAACGAGCATGCCGTTCTGAAAGTTCGAAACAGCTTCTCAAAAAACACGAACGTGCATGATCTTTTTTGCAATTT
>CAYTDR010000591.1:536-5482 GCA_964436185.1 uncultured Candidatus Obscuribacterales bacterium
AGAAAGGGACCGATGAGAATCGCCGGCGTTCAGCCGAAACTTCCCATAAATCTCGTACTCGAGAGCGGCAAAGAACCGATGCTAAATGTGGGGACTTTGCACAACTCCTGTTCGCACATCCTAAAATTTCAGTCTCCGCTTTATCCTAATCTCATAGAGGATGAATGGGCGACAATGGAATTGGCACGCCGAGTAGGTTTGCCGACAGCAGCGGTCAGGCAAGTCGAGTCTCGCGGCAAAAGTCATTTTCCCGGACGCGCGCTGCTCATTGAACGTTATGATATTCCACGCAAGCAAGTGCTGGACACGCATGAAATGTCCCTGCGACTTGCAATACAGCAAGATGCGGCGTCATTGCTCGAGCTGTATCGCCAAGACAAGTACGATACGTCAGCCGAAAGCATCGCAGATGTTTTAATCGAAACCGGCTTACCAAGCCATCAATTGGAGCTATACTTGAAGCATCTGCTATTTTCATGGATGGTCGGTAACGGTGACGTCCATGCAAAGAACGTCTCTATAATTTTCTGGTTAAGCCCAGGGACATTAGGAGCAACACCGACACCACATTCAGTGGCCTATTCCCCTCTCTATGATCTCGTGAACACACGCATACATCTTCCAGGTGATCTCTTTGCCTTTACTGTAAATGGCAAGAACGACAATCTAAAGGTGAAGGATTTTGCAGCTGTCGCGGCTCGGTGGGGGCTCGACAAGCAAACGGTCGGCAACATCGCAGAGGAGCTGTCTATTGGTATTCGAAAGGAGCTGACAGCAGTTTTGGAACTATCAGGATTGCCGATGGAACATCGAACAAGCTATTCCTCGATTGTTGATACCAACCTTATTTCAATGAAGTTATAGTGCAGCATACCGAGAAAAGAGCCTACAGTAAACCAATAGGATTAGATGTGCAAAGCGAATCTTACCCACTCCTGTGTAACGAGATCTGAGAGCACAACAACAGATGCCAAACAGCCACACTTCAAATCAGATAGATAGAAAACATATGCACAATTACATTATTTGCGAAAAACAAGGACGGCTTGGCAGCATCACGCTGAATTCAGAAAAGTCGTTAAACTCACTATCGGTTCCGATGATAGCCGAGGTTCACTCGGTTTTGAGAGAGTGGAAAGAAGACGATCAAATCGCTTGCGTTTTCGTACAAGGCGCAGGAGAAAAGGCCTTCTGCGCTGGCGGGGACGTCTGAAGGCTCTATGACGCAATTGTTCAGACCCGAGACGATAGACCTGGGAAAGTTCCACAAGATTGCCTGGACTTCTTTGTACAGGAATACAAGCTCGATTACGAAATACATCGCTATCAAAAACCAATAGTCGTTTGGGCTCACGGAATCGTTATGGGTGGCGGAATTGGGCTTGCCGCTGGAGCATCGCATCGAGTGGTCACAGAAAGAAGTAAGCTCGCCATGCCCGAAATCACGATTGGGCTCTATCCGGACGTCGGCGGCACCTGGTTCTTAAACCGCATGCCTGCAGGATTCGGACTCTATCTCGGCATGACAGGAACTCGCCTCAATGGCGACGATTGTCTCTACCTGGGGCTAGCGGACTATCTTCTGAATTCTATAATTACTTGACATTCCTCAACGCCGGAACATACCTACCCCGCTCAACATCGAATGACGCTGGCAAATTGTCCTTACTACACATACAATTCAATCGTTAGCGCTCGTGTGTGTGGAGCAAAAGTTGGACGATATAGACACAGACATATGCAATAGCAAGCATTATGGACCGGTCCTCGGCATAGAAAACAATTCTGTTGTTATGCGATGTTCATTTTGCCACCAGATTTTTCGAAATCCGATCACTCCAAACTGCAACGAAAACTCATTGAAATCTCCATCCAAGACATGTGTCTCAGATTGCAACTGGATAACCGACGACAACCATCAAACAATTAGATGCACTACATGCAGCTATACGGGTCCCAATCCCAAGAAATTGGGCTGATCTAGACTCATTTTCAATCACATGCAGGTGAAGCCTCTTTGCTTCCATCATTCCATCAGGTGTTCTCGACGGCTGCCTCGAGAGTACCGTAAGCGGGCTCTGAACGCGGATGAAGGCGTGATGGGGGTGCTAAGAAGCTTATTCCTAATCGAGAAAAGCCCCGCGATTGAATTCGCGGGGCCTCACTTGCACAAAAAGTACTGTCTAAACTACGAAGAGATCGACAAACTGGTTGACCGGCATCTGCTCAAGCTTCGATTGAGTTGTGATAACAACTTTTTCAATTTCGGAAAGTCGATCACGAACAACAGGATGCAATTTGATTGCACATTCAACGGCTGTCTGTGCATGGAATTCGGCAGGGAATGAGATTTTGAAAAGAACGTTCTCCATAACATAAGAATCGAGCGGTCTGTGAATCTTGAACTCATTGCCTTTGAAAAGCACGTCATAAAAACCCCAAACAGGGGCTGTCAATGCTGATGGATAGCCCATCTCCCCTTTCTTAGCGAATAACGCGAGCCGAACAGCACGGCTCGTTGCATCGCCTGCCGCCCAGGATTTGCGCGAACCCGTGTTCGGCGCATGTCGATACGTACGCAAAGACTGACCGTCAACAAACGCCAACGATATAGCGTTGGCAATCTCATCTCGCGTGCTCCTACTAAAATGGCATCGGATAAACTTCTTATCTTTAAATCGACCATGAAACTAACTATGCCCGGTTCGGGCTGCGACTTGCAAATGGTTAAAGTTCAAAATCTCCGCAACTGTTTTCTCAAAAGTAGGAACTGTCGACAACGCCGAGGCACCATGCAGCACCCAACGATCCTTAATGATGCCATATGCAGTATCAGCAGAAATCTCGTAGAGCTTGAAAATTTCTTGATCGATATAGGATTGGATCTCCTGCTCACGCTGGTTGAGTTCCCCTAACGCGAAACTCAATTCCTGATAGGCCGTGCGTAGAGCCGCATCATCTGTGATAGGCGCCTTCAGTCCGCTCAATTGGAGGAGCGCAGGGCCTGCGTAACTCGGTGATTTTGGATTTAGTCTGTCGAGTGTTTTCGCAAGCTCCACAGCATCCAGGGATAATCTCGCGACCCGCTCCTCGACGGCTCGGCTTGGGGCAGCAAAAGGGAGTCGCCTGAGATCGCCGATCTGAAAATTCACTGTTTGATTTAGTTTACCAAGAATGAATCTTACGAGCGAAGAGTGAGAAACCCGAGTATGTAATGCAGGTCTAGTTGGCGAGAGAAAACTGCTGAGCTGGCGATGTCGAATACGGCACCAGGGGTAAGCATTCTGGCTTTGAACCCTTTGGTGCCGATGTAAGAGTAGGTCACCCCTGGCTGAAAGTAAAATCGTTCGCCCGGTAAAGCTCGTGCCTGACCTCTTTCTTCTCGGTAACGTCTAATCGCCTCACCATTATCATCCCAGCGAATCAGATTGGCGGTTGTTGCGTACCACTTCTGCCCACCGCCTTTGTCATAGGGAACGTACGAATTCTTATCCTCGTTCGACACCTCGCTGAAGTGCCGAACGAACTTCTCGTTATTACAAGTGAAAAGACCGTTGGCAAGAAAGATTTCGGTACCATCGCTTTCGAGCGGAGGAAAGAGCGAAAAGGTCTTCGCAATTTCTTCCGGCCATGACGTAGAAATGGGATGGCCAGGGACAAGCATGGAAACGTTCTTAAGCAGCGACTCAGTGATCTGTGTTCGATGAGCACAAGCAAGACCGTAGCTCTCCGCCTCGACTTTGCTCTTGCGATCGAGCAAATCGTAAACTGATACCACATTGCTTTCCGCAAACCGTTCATTTATGGAGCTGAGAGAGACGATTGCGTTGCTTACCTTCTCTCCGCCGCGAGCGGCAAAACTTCCCGGGCCCAACTGAACGATCGTCCGAATGCTACACCTGGACATAAGACTGCGCCGGAGTGATTCATACCTCTGTATGTTCAAGAAACTCTGCTGACAAATCATCGAGATTCGGCCGCTGTTCTTCTCCATTAAACGAACGGAGAGTTCAAGGAACGCTGCATAAATATCGTAGTGACAACCTGGATATTGTTTCCGCAGAAACGCGCATAGCTCCTTGGGCATCGAACGATGGCTAAGATAGGGAGGGTTGGTCGCCTGGGCCGAAAAAGACTTAGGCAACTCGTTGAAAGCGATTTTCTTTCCGTCTACTTTGCGCAGCGCAATCTTGCGTGTTCGCGGTTCCACGCCTAGAAGGAGACTTCCGAACCCAGCTCTGTAGGCCGCATCGCTGACACCTTCGGCTATTCTCTTCGTAATAGTTCGAACATCCGCCGCAGGTTCGTGAAGGGGCTGCTTCCCTGTCCCCGACTTGTTCACGAGGTGTGGCTCCTCGACAGAGGCGTTCTTTCCGCCACATCGCGGAGACGAATCATCAACGAAGTAGTAAATGTGCGGTATCGGAAACGGTGCCTCGCGCTCGATATCTCGACAGGCCAGGTACAGCGCAAATGCTGATAGTTGAACCATTTTCGGGTCGACATCCAAACCAAATAATTGAGCGGACAATACCGCTTCAATGGCACGGATAATCGCTTGCTTGTCGTCGTCATTTTTTACGTCTCGTTCAACAATATTTGCGCTTGCCGACGAGCCGAAATCAGTACAGGCAGATCGAATCAATCGATGAAACGCGGGAACCAAAATATGACCGGCACCGCAGGCGGAGTCAATAAATGTAGGCGCAGCACCGCCAGCTCCGGATGCGTCACTTGGTCCCAACACCTCATCAACAAGGAATTCGGATATCCACGAGGGCGAGAACCATTGGGTCAGATCATCGAGACTATTCAGCTCCTTCGATGCTCTCAACGCCGCATAATCGTTTCGATTGATCTGGAGATGCTGATAGGTCCAACCGGCGAGCAATGGCGAAGAGAGCTCGATAGCAGCATCCTCGGAACCAACAATCGATCTCAATACA
>CAYTDR010000592.1:0-5476 GCA_964436185.1 uncultured Candidatus Obscuribacterales bacterium
CGCGGCGCAGGTTGGCGGCGAATTTGAACTGCTTTCTCAGTGCCAGAATCGAATTGCGCTCGCAGTTTCGCCATTTCGGCAGGTCGAGCTCTGAGACCGGTCCCCCGACAGAGCCGAACAGAATGGCATCAACGGACTTGCAGACGTCGATGGTCGCTTCCGGCATGTGGCATCCGAATTCGTCGTAGGCTGAACCGCCCACCAGGGCTTCTTTAAACTCCAGCGTATGACCGAAGCCTTTGGCTACGGCATTGAGGACGCGTAGCGCCTCCTTCATTACCTGTGGACCTATTCCGTCGCCAGCCAGTACTGCAATTTTCAGTCTCATCGGTTCCTCTTCACTCCTACGTTCCATATTTCAGTCCTGTCGACGTCAAACGCGTCAACTGCCGATGAGCGTCGAAACTCGATGCTCATTGTTGTTTTCATTAGTTCTGCTTTCTGCCTTATCTGAATTCTTTATCTCCAGGGTGGGCTTCTGCCAGTCTTTCGTTGTTGCCGTTCTGTGATTAGCTATTTCGTTTGCGAATGAGTGCAGATAATCGATGTCATCAAGCCCCTCAAGCAGGCAATGCTTACTGAACGGATCGTAGTGGAAGCTATATTCCCCCAAATCAGAAAATCTGATTAATTGTGCCTGCAAATCGACTTCTGCGATCACATTTCTTACAGTGCATTCTTGCAGAATTTTTTCTACAATCTCTGCCGGTAGTGTCACCAACAACAGACCATTTTTCGCACTATTACTGGAGAAAATATCTGCAAACGATTCTGCGATTACAACTCGAAGGCCTGCATCGGCTAATGCCCAAACTGCGTGCTCTCTCGAAGAACCGCATCCGAAGTTGCTTCCCGCGACCAGCACTTGCGCACCTTTGTACTTGGGTTGATCGAGAGGGAACTGCGGATCGGTGTCTCGCAATCGGCGGAAAAGGTTCTCGCCGTAGCCGTCTCTCGAGACGGAAGTGAGAAACTGTGCCGGAATAATTTGATCTGTATCGACGTCCTTG
Organism: uncultured Candidatus Obscuribacterales bacterium; assembly: GCA_964436185.1. GTDB lineage: Bacteria > Cyanobacteriota > Vampirovibrionia > Obscuribacterales > Obscuribacteraceae > CAYTDR01. The sequence continues at coordinate 1,011 of CAYTDR010000592.1, forward strand.
TGAGGAAGTGGTACTACGGGTGAAACTACTGTCGTGAACCTGTCCATGTTAGCTTTATCCTTCAATCGTCCGTTTCAATCGTGGTTTTGGTTGCATTGTCTGGTTCGGGAGTGAGATGGACGGAACGGTTTCGATATTGAAAAATCTTACATGAGCTTATGAAAGATTATGAGAATGTGCCTGAGAACACAATGGGAGAAACCGTTCTATGAACCTCTGCGATAAGGAGAACACAATGCATTTTGCGTTCGAGATATTAGAGGAAGTCGTGCGCGGAGGTGATGCGTCCTGTCACTGCACTGGCTGCGACGGTTGCCGGCGAAGCCAGATGGGTAATGCTTCCTGGTCCTTGCCGTCCCATGAAGTTGCGGTTGGAGGAGCTGAGGCATCGCATCCCGGGTGGGACTTTGTCGTCGTTCATGCTCAGGCACATCGAGCAACCCGGCATACGGAACTGTGCGCCGGCCTCTTCGAAGACTCGGTCAAGTCCTTCTTTTAACGCTTGTTCTCGAACTGATTCGGAGCCGGGCACCACATAGAGAGTCACGCCGTTGTGTACCTTTCGCCCGGCAAGAACTGAGGCGGCGATTCGCAAATCTTCGATCCGTCCGTTCGTGCACGATCCGATGAAAGCCCATTCGAACTCGAGACCAGCCATTTTTCGATTGGCTGTCAATTTCGTGTATTCGAGCGCCTTTTCTGCCGAGGAGCGATCTGCATCTGCCAGTCTCTCCAGTACCGCGATCGGCTCGTCGATTTCGGCTGCCTGGGCAGGATTGGTACCCCAGGTGACCATCGGCTTCAGCTGATCCAGATCGATGGTGACTGATTTGTCATAGGTGCAATCCGCATCGCTCTTGAAGCTGTCCCAGTACTCAACTGCTTCTGTCCAGCACTTCTCGTCCGGTGCCAGACGTTTTCCGTTCAGGTACTTGTAGGTGGTTTCGTCCGGACCGACCAGACCTGCGCGGGCACCACATTCGATGCTCATGTTGCAGACTGTCATGCGCTCTTCCATCGACATCTCGCGCATCGCTGGTCCGGTATATTCGATTACGTGACCGTTTGCGCCGCCAACGCCGATGATCGAGATCAGTTTGAGAATAGCGTCTTTTGCAAAGACTCCTTTCTGCAAGCGGCCTTTGAACTCTACGCGCATCGTCTTCGGTTTCTTCTGCAAGAGGCAGCCGGTGGCCAGCACGTGCCCGACTTCGGAGGTTCCTACTCCGAACGCCAGCGAGCCGAAGGCGCCATGGGTAGAGGTGTGCGAGTCGCCGCAGACAATTGTCATGCCTGGCTGCGTGACGCCCAGCTCGGGACCGATGACGTGCACGATTCCCTGGCCGCTGTCGAAATCGCAAAAGGGGATGCCGTGTCTATGGCAGTTGTCGCGCAACGTCTCGACTTGTGTTTTGGCAGCCAGATCAAAGATTTCGGTTCGATTGACTCTGGTCGGGATGCTGTGATCGATGGTGGCAAGCAGCCGACCTGGATCGTAGACTTTCAGTTTCCTCGCCTCTATGGTTTGGAAAGCCTGGGCGGAGGTTACCTCATGCAATAACATCAGGTCGATGGCAAAGACAGCGGGGTGTCCGTCTTTCTGTGCCACTACATGCGATTCCCAGAGCTTCTCGATAATGCTCTTCGGTGTTACAGCCTGGGTGGCGTTGTTGCTTGTTTCGTTCTTCTTATCAGTACTCATGGTCATCATCTTTACGCTACGATCTCCTGCTGTTGGTTTTGTGCGCATAACGCTTGCGACGCGCGCACCAGATACAGCTCCAGTCCTTCCGACAGAGCTTGCAGACTGGCCTTGATTATGTTGTCCGAACAACCCACTGTCGACCAGCGCGACTCGTCGTCTGCCGCTTCGACAACCACTCGGGTGGTGGCATTGGTGGCTTGGTCCGGATCGAGTATACGAACTTTATAGTCGACCAGCTTCACCTTCGCTATTTCCGGGTAGACCGGTAGAAGTGCCTTTCGCAGTGCTGCATCGAGCGCATTGACCGGACCCACGCCTTCCGAGACTATGTGAAAGACCTGGCTTCCCACTTTCATTTTTACGACTGCTTCGGCACTGGAGTGCGAAGCTTCTGCCGTCGAAGCCACTCCCTTCGCTTCCGTCACTACCACTCTCGTTTCGAGAACCTCGAAAGGCGGCTCGTAATCGGGAGTTGTACGGTGCAACATGAGCTCTACGCTTCCCTGCGCGTCTTCGAACTTGTAGCCCTTCTGCTCGAGCTCTTTGATTCTGGAGAGAATCGACTGCTCAGTCGTTTCCACTGTCATGTCCATCGCCGATGCAATCAAGCGAACGTTGCCGCGGCCGGAAAGTTCCGAGATAAGAATCTGTCGCGTGTTGCCGACCAGTTCAGGGCGCATGTGCTCGTAGCTTTCGGTGAACTTCTCCACGGCAGCCGCATGAAGACCGGCTTTGTGCGCAAAGGCGGCTTCACCGACATATGGGGCGAACGGATCCGGGCTGAGATTGGCCAGCTCGCTCACGGTTCTCGAAAGCTCTGTCAGTCTGGTCAGGCTACCGGAAGGCAGGCAGCGCAAGCCCATCTTCAGCTCCAGCGTAGGCGCCAGAGAGACGAGATTGGCGTTGCCGCAACGCTCGCCGTAACCGTTAATGGTGCCCTGTATCTGAACGGCGCCGTTCTCAACGGCTGCCAGTGAGTTGGCGACAGCCAGCTCCGAGTCGTTATGAGCGTGAATTCCCAGCCTCGCGGCCGGTAAAGCGGCGTGCACGGCGGCGACTAGCTGTCCCAGGCGGCTGGGCAGCATGCGACCGTTGGTGTCGCAGAGCACGAGCCAATCCGCACCAGCTTCGTGTGCTGCGCGCAAACATTCCAGGGAATACTCCTCATCTTCCTCGAAGCCATCGAAGAAGTGCTCTGCGTCGAAGATTACTTCTTTGCCATGACGTTTGGCAAATCGAACGCTTTCTGCCACCATGTCGAGATTTTCCGAGCGGCTGACTCGCAAGACCTTATCCACATGTTTGAACGAGCTTTTGCCGACCAGCGCTACAGCTTTGGTTCCTGCCTCGAGGAGTTGTCTCAAATTGAGATCCTCTTCCGGCGTCACGCCTTTGCGTCTGGTGCTGCCGAAGGCTACCACGGTGCTGTGTTTCAAGCCGAGATGTTGGACTTGCTTGAAATACTCCATGTCCTTCGGGTTGGAGCCAGGCCATCCGCCTTCGATGAAAGCGACACCGAACTCGTCTAATAGAGATGTGATCTTCAGCTTGTCTTCGAGGGAATAGCTGATGCCCTTGCGTTGCGAACCGTCGCGCAGGGTGGTGTCATAAAGAAATACAGCGGGTTTGAATAGGTCACTGTGAGTAGACATTTCTGTGTTCCTCATATACAGGCGCTTCCTCTTCCTTCACTTCAAATATGCGCACTCGTTCTACATCGATCAGCTTGTCGAGCTGCTTGACGGCTAGCTCCGGAGAACGCCCGCTTTCTACAGTGATGAGCGCGCTCATCTTGGAGAAATCGTCGCTGCAGCCGGCGGTCAGGTTGCAGATACTGAAGTTTCTCTGGCGCAAGCGCCCGAGCAGTCTCTCGAGTGCTCCTTCTTTGTTGTTCATAAGTATATCCAGGGTGAATCTCATGCTGAGCTAGCCTCCAACATCTCGGAATTGTTTTTGCCTGGTGGGACCAGGGGCCAAACGTTATCTTGCTGATCAATAATTACGTGTGCGAGGAGCGGACCGTTTTGGTTATGAATGCGCTCCACCGCATCTGCTACCTCCGACGCCTTCTCTACTCTGAAAGCGGGTATACCGAATGCTTCTGCTACTTTGACGAAGTCGGGATTATCTGAGAGGTCGACTTCCGAGTAGCGCTTGTCAAAGAATAGCTCTTGCCACTGTCGCACCATCCCTAGTGCCTGGTTGTCGAAGAGCACAATCTTGATTGGCAGCTTGTACCGGCTGACGGTGGCAAGCTCCTGAATGTTCATCATGAACGATCCGTCGCCCGAGACATTTATAACTGTGGCGTCCGGATGAGCGAGTTGAACTCCTATCGCGGCCGGCAATCCATAACCCATTGTGCCGAGCCCGCCGGAGGAAAGATGTTTTTGCGGTGCGTTGAAGCCGCAGTGCTGAGCTACCCACATCTGATGCTGTCCGACGTCGCAGGTGATGTAGGTATCGTCGCTCTTGCCGTTGCTCAGGTGGTTGAGCATGGCAGGGGCATAAACGCGATCTTCGGGGAAGTCGTAGCTGAATGCGAATCGAGCTTTGCGTTCGAGGCATTCTTCCACCCATTCCTCGATGTCTGTTTGCCAGACCTGGAGAAGGTTCATCGATATTTTGATGTCTCCGACCAGACCGCAATCCGCAGCGCGAAGCTTGCTTATTTCGGATGGGTCGCCGTCGAGATGGACTACTTTGGCTTCTGGTGCGAACTCTGCCAGCTTGCCGGTGACGCGATCGTCGAACCGTGCAC
>CAYTDR010000593.1:0-5463 GCA_964436185.1 uncultured Candidatus Obscuribacterales bacterium
GTTTGAATCTTCTCCAGTGCCTCTCTGGCATACCGCCGCACTTCGCTGTCCTGGTCATCCAGAGCCAGAGTGAGAACGTTAATGGCGGCACTGGCAGGCGCACCGATGGCTCCCAGAGCACGCACTGCATAGCGGCGCTTGTACTGGTCGGCACCACCGTCCTCTTCAACCATTTTGATCAACTTAGGAACCGCAGGCGCTGCTTTGGGACCGAACTGATAGAGATGCCCGACAATAGAGCTGCCCACCCTCGGGTCGTCGAGCAGTTTAATAAACTCAACTACGACAGCGTCGCTTCTCGAATCGATTCCTTGAATTGTGTAGATAAGCGATGATCGAATCGACTCGTCGCCTTCTTCCCGCAGCATGGTAAGTAGTTTGGGAACTGCACTCTCAGCGTTCTTCCCATATCGAGCCAGCGCTTGAACCACTCGTGAGCGAACGGTCAGATAGTTATCATCCAGGGCTTTTGTGAGCGCAGGCACGACCAGTGTCGGATTGTCTTGATAGTTACTGAGAGCCTCCGCGGCTTGCGCCCGCATACTCGGTGTCTCATCGTTCTTGAGAATGTCGAGAATGATCTGCGTCGACTCTTTATGCAGGCTGGGCTTCTCCTCTCGTGCAAGCCTTGCCAGCGCTTGAATCGCCTCGCGTCTTATGCGCACTTCTTTGTTGTCTTTGATCGCATCGATGATCGTCTGTTTCACCGATGGGTCCCTCGGACCGATATTTCCAAGAGTGGAGAGCAAAGGAATTTGAACGTTGATGTCATCGCTTGCCTTGAAAATTCCTATTATCGTCTTCACTCCGGTGGATGAAATACCAAAGTCATTGTTGGTGGAAAGCCGCTGCAGAAGCTGGCTCGTACGCATCTTCAGAGTCGCGTCGTTGGTATCGAGAACGTCGACGAGCGCTTCTCCAGCTTCTGATGGGTACTCTCGAAGTTTGTTCTCCAACTGATAGGCATCGAACGATTGCGAGTCGCCATAGTTCCTCAAAGTGTTAATCAACTGCCTGACTATCTTTGTCGACGCCGGCAACGTCGTTGTCTCAGCCATCGCTTGCTGAGTGAGAGACAATGTCACGAGACCGATTAAAATTGAGACTACCGAGGGTCTATAGCGTTTTGCCATTGGCAATCGAGCTCCATATAGTCGCCTGACTTGCGCATTATCCACCACTATCGCGCCGGCGGTAACTTGCCTCACTTAAGAATCATACCTGCTCACTTTTTGATTGGTGTAGCGGAAAAACCCTGGATGAGCGATGCAGTCGGCAGAGCCGACAACAAGATTAGCATCCATTTGGCATTCTGCTATCGAACAGTGATTCTTGCGACCGTTGAATAACCTCGCACATTCTTCGAATACATCGACTGCAACGTCGCCGGGTTGATACCGAACTCACCAGGCATCTCCATCCGAACCAACGTCTGGAACGATTTCTTGCCAGGCTCCATGATGCTGGAGAAGAAGACTATTCTGTCATCCAAAACGTCCTTGTGAGTCCACCACCACCAGGAACTCTCCTGTTCACGGGCATCGAATTTCGGGTTGAGCTCCTCAGGACTGATCACTCTTCTGAAATCCGAGATGACCTCGCCACCACTTGGGAGCCCGGCCTCGAGCATGACATACGGTATCGATACTGGTGCATCAACTTCGACCCTCATCTCCAGGAGGTCTCCAGCCTGGACTGCCGAATTTTCCAGCGGTTGCCGCACATAGAAGGAAGGTATTTTCGACTTGCTCTCTTCCAGACTCATTGCCTTTTTGTCCTGATTGTAGGGAATCAGGCGGAAGAACTCACGCTTGATGTGCAGGTCTCTGGGACTTGATTTGGCGATCAGATCGTCGGTCGGACGTAGCGGTCGATCGTATTGAAGCAGGCTGTTCCAGTACAACCAGCCAGTACCCATTTTGTTAGCAAACACTGTCGGAGGTACTGGATTGAGACCAATTCTCACGATTCGTTCGCCTTCCTCGACCGGCTTGTCGAACAGCAGCTTGGAAAGCACCTTGCCACCGGATGTGATGTCAACTTTGAAATTAGTGGTGCGATCGGGACGTTGAGCCAGTTCCTTTTCCAGCAAAGCGAGATACACGGTGCCGGTGCACTTCGTATTGTTCCACCCGTTTTCATCCCTCTGCAGAATCAGCCACCTCGTGATCGGCTGAATCAACTCCTCATTTTTTGGATCCATGCGAACAATTGCGCGCAAGGCGAGTGCGGTGGTCTCAACAGCCGTGTAGCGATAAGTGTAATCATATCCGGCGCGTCCCAGGACTCTTCGAACCAGATCCGGTGTATGGCTCCAGTCAATGTAATCCTCAGTCGCGTGTTTTAGAGATAGAAGTTCCTTGTAGACTACTTCAGCCTTGTCGTTGTCTTTCGTGTTTTTGAACGCCAGAGTCAGGTAGGCAAGCGCCTCGGGCGGCATCACTTTTACGTGCGCCATATGCCAGAGTTTCATCGGCAGAGAAACCGACTTGCCATACAGGCTGAGCACATAGATCGCCCTGGCATGATCTTCTCCGGCGTCCGAGCGCCAGTCGTTGTTCATGAGGCTATCGGCTTGCTCAGACAGGAAGCTGAGTCCGTTGCCGACGGACTCTTCACTGACCGGATATCCGGCCTGTTTTTGTTGATAAAGCCCTTCCAGAACCAGCGCTGTCAGGTACGGATCGCTTTTGTCGTCTTTCCACCATCCCCAACCACCGTCGGTGTTCTGAGCTGCATTCAGCTTGGGCATTGCCATGTTTCGCACCTTGGCAAACCTATCTTGAGCTTCTTTAGAGAGGTTGGCACCCAGATTCTTGTGCAGTCGCATTGCCACCACTGATGGCATCAATCGATTGACCGTTTGTTCGACACATCCGTAGGGATAATTGATCAACTTGTCGAAACTACCCAGGACCGGACCGATTTGAGAGGAGGACATGGAGAGTTCGAAGGAGCCGGAATCGAGCTTGGCATCCGCAGGAATGACGATCGGGAAGCGCTGTTCTTTGCTCTCATCTTTGATAATGCCGGTTTTAGCAAAGAACGCCCGGTAACCCAGAGCACGCACAGGTATTTTCTCTTCGATCGCATCACCGGCGGTGGAACCCATTGCCTTCAAAGTGATCAGACCTTCTCCATTTCCTACCACTTCTATCGGCCAATCATATCGAACCGCCCCATCAACTGCGACATCGACGTTCGTCTCTGCAGGCTTTCCTAGCTTGAACTGCCGGGAGGCCTGTAGCACGAGTTTGACCGACTGTTTCTGGTCGGATGAGTTTTGAATCAAACCAGTGATGATACCTTTGTCGCCTTCCGTATAGAAACGCGGCAATCCCAGGCGAGCCGTGAACACTTGAGACGTGACAACTGAAGTCTCAGCATTGGCAATTCTTGTCTGCGTATCGATAGCATTCGCCACCACTCTCCATTCGGTCAGATCGTCAGGTAGCTTGAATTTGATTTTTGCCGTTCCCGCTTTGTCCGTTCTGGAACGAGGAAACCATCCTGCCAGATCTTGAAAGTTCTTGCGGATCTTGATGCTGGCAGAAGAATTCTTGGCTGCCGACAATGGACTTGCCACCACCTTCGATGCGTTGGCGTTGGCACTGTCTCGCTGCCCGGAGGCAGATGCGGGAGCCCCCTCCATGCGCGCCATCATCTCAGACTGCTGCAAATTGCTTGAAAACATGCTGGTAGGCAGCCAAACTGGCAGAGCTGGAATAATCATGAGTGCAAAACCCTTGCCATCGAAAAACCACCTCTCGTCAGGGGTGAAGGCCGGTTCTCGAGTGAAGGAATTGCCTGTCTGCACCTGGTTCTGGACCGGATCATAGAATGTCTGGTATATGTCTCCAGCAGGTTCGTCGTAGTTCTCCGCAACTGAAGCGGCGGCAAGATCGTAAACACTTTGATCCGCTACGGACAAAGAAAACGACACATCAGATGCCGGCGAGCCATCCTTGTATTTAGCATTTACTGTCAGCTCGGCGTTTTCGCCAGGAGTGTATCGCCGTTTATTCGCTGAGAGCTTCAGGTCGATAAACTGAAATTCAGGAGAGACCCTCACCTCTTCCACCGCAGATGTCGGCTGATGTTTTTCGTCGAGCATCGAGACGCCAATATGAACGTTGGGAGCATATTCTCTCTTCATCGGTATTTCGAAAGTCATTGTCGGCGCATTCATGCTCACGGTTTTGTACCAGTGAATGCTCGAGCCTTCGACCGAAATCAACAAGTCACGGCTCTCGCCTTTAGATAGCGGCGAAGAAACCGTCACTCTGGCCGTATCGTCAAACTTGTACACGGCCTTGTCCATTGAGAGCTTCAACGCAGGCGCGCTTTGCTTGGTTATCGATAACGGCACTACATCAGCGATTGGCTGACCGTCATCATCTTTTGTCTCGGCCACGAGATCGTAGGTGTCATCAACTGCATTCTTCGTCGGGATAGACACCGATGCGCAACCATCTGCACCGGTCTTAGCCGTAAGCACCGTTAACTCCTTCTCGTGGTAGCCGAAAGGAATGAGTTCCCATACCCATCTTCGCAGGGAGACGTCCAAGATTTTGTTAGCAATGGCCCGTCCTTGTGCGTCCACTAACTTAAGACGCGCTTTGATCTCTTGACCAGGTTCGATTGAGTATCGGTCGGTGTCAACTACAACATAGGTGTTGCTGCGATTGATTTTTACTGGAAAGCGACGAGCAATCGTTTGGCGCATCTTGTCGGTTACATCAGCCTGAACCATCCAGAGCTGATCGAAGTACTTGTAATATGTTCGCCCTTCATTCTGATTCTCCACGCCTGGGTCCGAATTGACCTCTATGATCGCCTCTCCTTGAGCGTCCGTATTGGCCACGCCCCTGATGTCTTCCAGGTAGCCCATAGTCAAAGGCGGTTTTTTCGTCTCGCGAAGCCAGTTTGCATAAAAAGGTGGTTGCGCTGCAGCGGTCATCTCGTCCTGGGTGTGGCTGTAAGATCTGCTGATCGTGTACTTCACCTCCGCATCGGCCACCGGCTCGCCGGAGTAGTACATTGCTTTTACACTTAATTTGGCAGGACCATTGCGGGAAGCTCTCGTAATCGGTGACACGCTGATTGTGAAATCTGATTTTCTGTATTGCTCGACGCGAAAGCCCCTTCGCCATTGTGACTCACCCAATGACACCGCAATCGAATATGCACCTGTAGGGCTGCTATCCAGCGTCTTGAAGGAACCGGATACCGAGCCGAATTCATCAGTAGTCAACGATTGATCGAAAACCGATTGCGAGTTCGAGTTTAGTGCCGTGACCTTGACCTTTTGGCCGGCACCAATGTTTTTCCGACCAAACATTTCGGCATCGCGGATGGTGGCTTTGAAGTAAACAGTTTGGCCGAGCCTGTAGATTGGACGATCTGTCTCTATGAAGATTGTTTTGGTAAACAGAGTGACCGGGTCAAAGCCTCGAAAGTTGG
>CAYTDR010000594.1:0-5454 GCA_964436185.1 uncultured Candidatus Obscuribacterales bacterium
TCTCGACCTGTGAGCAATGCTGCTGAATAAAGTTGCATGGCCGTCATGGAAGGGTTCGAGTTGGACTGTTTCTGAGCGAACTGTGACATGGACGTGGTGACAGCGATGACTGCCCCTGATATCCCGAAAATAATGCCGCTTGTCAAAATGTCTCTGTAAAAATCGGGCGTGTGAATGAGCAGCATGCTTCTCAATAGGTGACTGGGTTGGCTCGTCAGTCCACTCAGCGGAAGCATACAAACTGCTATTTGTGAGCAGATTGCGGTTGCAATGATGCCGCATATGGTGCCGGAGACGGCGGCAATCGAGACTTTGCTCGTTCCATGGAGGAGCAGAATGAACGCACTGCAAGATAGCATGGAAAGAAGAAGTGTTAGCACCATGGGATTGAGACCGCTTAACGCGAGCGGTAGCACCACAAGCGATGCAACTGTCAAAGTGCAAGCGAGCGCGACCATGCGTTTAAGCCCTTCCTGACCGCCGAAGACTACGTGCGTAAGAAGAAAGAGCGCACTCATCCAGATGAGAACAGGCATTCTATAAATGTCAACGATTGACGGAATAAGACGAGTTCCGCTGGCGTTCGCGAGGGCAAGAACTAGTTCCTGACCTGGTTTTACGTACATATTGCTGGTCGGATTTTCAGAAAGTTCGTTGGCTAATTCTAGCTCCGATCCTTTCAATCTTCCTTCCATAATGACGGCTTTGACACGCTGAGTCTCCGGAGCGCCCGCGTCCTGATTGGTGCGTGTTGGTGGGGTTGATGTTGTTCGCACGGAAATTACTCTGGCGACAACGAGCTCTTCCTTATTTCGCTCTTCGTCTGTCTCGATATCTTGTGGTCTTAATGATTCCAGGTCGTTTTCATTGAGCCGGCTGGTTGCTGCGGCAATTTGAATTGGTGCTGGGTGTGAGGCGAGTAAGAGTTTTTTCTGCTTTGAAAACTGGTGATTGGTAGCGATTGTGTGCGATGCGACCTGGTGCTTCGCAGATGCCGACAAGATGCTGGCGATCCGTGGTTTCGTGGAGATGGCGACTTTGGAATGTGTAGGTTTTGATGCGATCTGATGTTTCGCCGATGCCGGAACGGTGGCGACTTTGGGAGGTATAGGTTTCGATGCGCTTTGGGGTTTTTTAGATGCGGGTAAGCTGCCGGTGCTCTGGGGTTTGGCGGGGGTGGGAACGGTGGAAACTTTGGGAGCTACAGGTTTCGATGCGATTTGTGCTTTCGAAGACGCCGGTCGGCTACTGGCGCTCCATGGTTTCGCGGGTGTTGAGACGGTGGCGGCTTTGGGGTGAGGAATAGTTGGTTTTGTCGTTGCGGACGGGGTTTCGGGCTGTGCGGCGCTCGGTGCCTTGCTGACGGTCGGCGAAGGTGAACCGGTGATTATTGATGGTGAGTTGATGGTCGCTGCCGGCGGTGTCGGCAAGCTGTCGATAGTTGTTGGTGAAGTGTTGCCTTCGCCTCTAGTCTCCAATGCGATGGCAAAAAGGCACAAGAACACTATCGTCCAGTTCATGACCGTTTTGAGAACTTTGAGACCAGTTCCTTTTTTCACCATTACGTTCTGCTAATCGTCCTCGCCTTCGAAAGGGTTTTCCTTGTCCAAATTCAGCTCGAGGCTCAATTGGCTGGACGGCTGCGTAAACCCGAGAAAGCGATAAGCTTTCGGGCTTGCCACTCTTCCCCTCGGGGTTCTTTGAATAAATCCTGACTGGATCAAGTATGGCTCGTACACATCCTCTAATGTTTCACTGTCTTCGCCGATGGTGGCAGCTATGGTGTCGATTCCGACCGGTCCACCACCGTAGTTCTTGATCAAGATCTCAAGGAACAATCTGTCTGTGTGGTCAAGCCCGGAGACGTCTACCTGATACGAAGTGAGCGCTTCCAGTGCGACTTCCTTGGTGACCTCTTCAGCTTCCTTAAACTGCCCAAAGTCACGCACCAACCGTACCAGGCGGTTGGCGATTCGTGGCGTTCCTCTCGCTCGTCCGGCAATGGTTTCGACTGCATCTTGCGTGATTTTAACGCCAAGCAGGCCGGCGGTTCGTTTGACGATCAGAGAAAGCTCTTCGACATTGTAGAAGTCAAGTCGGAGCGAAAAGCCAAATCTATCGCGAAGTGCTTTGGATATGCGACCAGCCTTAGTCGTGGCACCGACAAAGGTGAAATGCGGCAAGGACAGTCTCATAGTCCTCGTGGCATGTCCTTTGCCGGAAGTCAGGTCGATGACGAAATCTTCGATGGCAGGATAGAGGAGTTCTTCGGCTATGCGATTGAGCCTGTGGATCTCATCGATGAAGAGAACATCGCCTTCTTCCAGTTGGTGTACCAGTCCGATGATGTCACGTGGTCGTTCCAGGCTTGGTCCCGAGCTCATGTGAATGCGCGCATTCATCTCATTGGCGATTACTCTGGCAAGCGTTGTTTTGCCCAAACCGGGAGGACCATACAGCAAAACGTGATCGAGAGGTTCTTTCCTGCCTTTGGCTGCTGAAAGCGACATCTTCAACATCGCTTTCAGGCGAGACTGCCCAATATACTCGTCCAGGCTGCCAGGACGAATGGTGGAGTCGGCTGACTTGTCCGACGAGGTTTCTCGAGACAAAAGAATCGAAGAACGGGATATCTTCTCCCCTCCAACCGACCCGCTCTGGGGTTTGGAAGAGGGGCCTTGACGGTCGTTCTTCTTGTCTACCCGCCTCTCTCGAGAATCGGCACCATCGGGCAACTGGTTACCTTTGCTTTGAATAATTGTCATTCTGTAAATTATGCCAAAAAGTCGCGACAAACTTCTGGCTGGAATGAGCCTCTAGCGGTAAGAGCAGATAGAAATCAAATAACATGATTCCTTCCTTATTCTGGCATTAAAATGCTTCTCGCGCCCTTTGATACCACTGCCGGTTCTTGATTAGCGTAAAATCGGTGAAAACAATCCCTCGAATGGGGAATGTATCAACTTTACGTTTGTCGTCAGTAGGCACACTGAGAAAAGGTAATATGATTAATGAGCAAGACTAGAGGTTAGACGTGGGAAACGAGCCCGTCGGGCAATCACCAACAAATCTGGCTGAGTTCGATGAACAGCATCACGCAATCTTTCCATCCGGACGGGATTTCTTCTCCTGGCTCGGAGTCAGCTGGGTGGGGGCAATTCTCTTATACCTGGCGTTGACTGCTGCCCAGCTCTTCTCTACGTCGATTAATGCCGGTGATGTTGCCGAGCGCGACCTGAAAGCTCCGTTCGATGCCACGATCGTTGACCCCGTCGCCACCACTGACGCTGTAAAATCAGCTAGAGAAAGAGTTATACCGGTTTTTCGTGTTGATCGCAGCGCTGACAAACAAACCCTGGATACCATCAACGCTAGCCTGTCCAGAGTCAAAGAATTGCATGCCATCGGAGTCGTGCCCATCAGGTTCGATGGCGCTCTCAATCCCAACGACCAGAGCTATTTGTTAACTTGTCCGCAGGCAGTGTTCGATCAGATCGTCTCTGCGCCGGCTGGCGAGACATCGGGGCTTCGTGAATCCGAACAGATTCTGAAACAGAGATTCTGGACGGGACCTCAGGCGCAAGCTCAGATCGTCAAGAAGCCAGTTGCGAAAGCGAAGGCGAAGCCGAGCAATATTCCTCCTGACCATCATAAAGAGGAAGTTGTTCAACTGAGGTTTCAGCGTGACGCTTTGTCAAAGTGGTCTGCCGAGAGTAAGGAGGGGGACAAGAACCTGATCGCGCTGGCAGTGCACATATCTCCTGCTGAGTTTTCGCAGTACCAGAGCACAATAGTTCAGACGAGCGAACGGCTGCTTCGCCGTTTTAACCGATTCCCCGTGACCAACAAGCAAATATGGGAAGAGACTGCAATTGAGTTCGTCCCCGACAATTGGCCGCTCTCGTTGCGAGAAAATGTGGCAAGCATATTAGCCAGAGCCCTTGAGCCTAACCTGGTTATCGACCCTTCGGCGACAAAACATCAGGTCGACTACGTGGTCAACGCGGTTAAGCCTGTGACGCGCGAAGTAAAACAGGGGCAGGTTCTCGTAAAACGAGGTCAGACGATTTCCGAAGCGCAAGCCGAACTATTGCAGAACCTCGGTATCACGAACTTGACCAGCACTCCTGTTCTTGTCGGTTTGGCATTATCGCTTGTAACCGCGTTGGTCTGTGCCGGACTGTTTCTATTTACATATGAGCCGAAACATTTTTTTTCAACAACCTCTGTTGCGCTCATGTACACGCTGGCAATCATCACTTGTGCCACCGCCAGTCTGTTCGGACAGGTAAGCCCGCAATTTGTGCCAATTCCAGGCGCGGCGTTGATTCTCACGATCTTCTTCCATCGACGCACTGCCATCGCGCTCATTTTGCCTTTGATCATTCTTATAGGTGTGGACCGAATCATCAATCCGAGCCATCTGATCGCCCTCACAATCGCAGCTTTTGCAGCAATCTTCACCTATTCCAAACGCCGCGGCTCTCTCATGGCGACAGGATGCGTCATCGCTATCGCACAGGCCCTCGGCTATCTCATCGCTTGCGCTCCCAGGCATTTGATTCCGTTTCTCTCCAATTTCGGTGCTGATCCGAAGGTGATTACATACCTGCATGCGTCCTTCCCCTCCGTTCCTGATGTCGAGTCGGTGGTGTTGCATTTTGCTGGCGGATTGGTCGCTTCTGCCATGGTGGCAATTGGATCGCTGCCTTTTCTGGAGAACATTTTTGGTGTCATCACGCCTCATGGTCTGGCGGAGCTGGCCGAGGCGGATCAACCGCTTTTGCGGCAGTTGGAAGAAAAAGCACCCGGAACTTATCAACACAGTTTGGCCGTTGCTAACCTGGCCGAGGCAGGGGCCAAAGCTGTTAGCGCAGATGTTGTTCTTGTTAGAGCTGGTGCGCTTTACCACGATATCGGTAAGATGGTGAGACCGAAGTTCTTTATCGAGAATCAACTCGGAGCAAAGAACCCTCACGATTCGATGACTCCTGAAGAGAGTCGCGATCGGGTTTTGGCGCACGTCACCGACGGAATGGAGCTGGCGCGAAAGTACTCATTGCCACAAGTAGTCGCTGACTTTATTCCCATGCACCAGGGCACCACTCTGATGGCTTACTTTTATCACAAGGCTTGCCAGCGAGATGGGATCGCGAATGTGGATCAGATGTTCTACAGATACCCGGGACCGAAACCGAACAACAAGGAAACAGCCATCGTGATGCTTGCTGACGTGGGCGAAGCTGTCACGCACAGTATGAAGGATCCTACGGAGGACGAGGTCGACGAGGCGCTTGGAAGAGTCTTTCAGAACCGCTGGGAGGATGGTCAGTTTACTGACGCAAACTTCTCATACGATGAGCTGCAGAGGGTGAAGCTGGCATTTGTTCGTGTTTGGAGAACATTACATCACGAACGCCTGAAATACCCGTCTACAACTACAGGACGCATGCC
>CAYTDR010000595.1:0-5452 GCA_964436185.1 uncultured Candidatus Obscuribacterales bacterium
TCAAAAGCATCAATGGTGTAGGCAGTGTTGAATTGGTTGGTGAGCGTAAATACGCGATGCGGATCTGGCTCGATCCCGGCAAGCTCGCGAAGCAGACCATGACACCACTGGAAGTGGTACAGGCGCTGCAAAATCAAAATCGACAGGTGGGTGCAGGTGATCTTGGCGCGGCCCCGGCACCGCATGGACAGCGCTACCAATACAATCTCAAAGTGATCGGGCGCATGTCCGACCCAGCAGAATTCGAAAAAATTGTCGTAAAAAGAGGCAATGACGGTACTCTTATCCATTTAAGCGATATTGGTCGAGTGGAACTGGGAGCGGAAAATTACGCGACCGATTGTATTTACAAAGACCGTGGCTCGGTAGCAATGGTTGTTTATCTGCGGGCCGGCGGCAACGCTCTCAAGGTGGCTGATGGTATTAAAGCGGAGCTTGCCAGAGCGGAGAAGAACTTCCCACCTGGTATTAAATGTGATATCTGCCTCGATACAACCGAGGCTGTCAAAGAGTCCATAAATGAGGTTGTGAAAACCCTCGGAGAGGCCATTGTCCTAGTAGTTTTGGTGATATTTATTTTTCTCCAGGATTGGCGCAGCATGATTATCGCTTGCGTCACGATTCCAGTCTCTTTGATTGGTACTTTTGTGTTCATGCAGTCCATGGGCTTTTCTATAAACACACTTACGCTTTTCGGTCTGACTCTGGCGACCGGACTGGTGGTCGACGATGCGATTGTTGTCGTAGAAAACGTCAAGCGCCATATGGAAGAGACTGGAAGCAACGCTCTTGAGGCCACTTCCGTGGCGATGAAGGAAACTTCCGGAGCTCTGATTGCGACTGCTCTGGTGTTGGCTGCTGTATTCGTCCCTGTTGCCTTCTTCCCTGGAACAACAGGACAATTGTACAAGCAGTTTGCACTCACGATCGCGGCTTCCGTAGCTCTTTCCGCCTTCAACGCGCTGACATTGTCGCCAGCTTTGTCCGCCCTTATTTTGAAGCCCGAGGGCAAACACCAGCCGATTGTTTTCGTGATGATCAATAAGGCCATCGACTTTGTTCGAAGGCTCTATGAGAAGTCTTTGTCGCTGACCATGAGTGTTGCGCCATTGATGATCGTGGTAATCATTGCCGTCGTCGCTGCAGTGGTGTATCTCTACAAAGTGTTGCCATCCGGATTTGTTCCAGACGAAGATCAAGGGTACTTCTTTGTTGTGGCGCGTGGTCCTGATGGAACCTCCCTTGAGTACACAACTGAGGCGATGAAGAAGGTAAGCAACATCGTGGCTAAGCAGAAGGAATCAAAACCACCTCTGGCATTGTCAGGGTTTAGCTTCTCTGGTGCGGCGCCGAACTACGGTTTAGTTTTCTGCACGCTAAAACCATGGAAAGAGCGCGAGGAAAAAGAAAGCCATGCTGATTCGATCATTCTGCGCCTCAGGGGGCTTCTGTCGAAGGTGACCGATGTAAGTGCCGGGCCATTTGCGCCCCCCGCGCTCGAAGGAATGGGCCAAATGGGAGGTTTCGCCTACGAACTCCAGGATATGTATGGGCGCTCCGTTGGAGAGCTTTCACAAGCTGCGGGTAAGCTGATAAAGACTGGCAATACGACCGAGGGTCTCAAAGGCCTGTTCACTTCATTCAGTGCCGGCACACCAAGATTAGCAATCAATGTTAGACGGGATCTGGCTGAGACTCTCAATGTTGACACATCATCGGTGCTCGACACGCTTCAGGTCCTGCTTGGTTCCTCGTACGTTAACGACTTCGACTACATCAACCGAAGCTATCGGGTTTACGTCCAGGCAGACAAAGATTTCCGCGTAGAGCCCAAGAGTCTCTTGCAATACTATGTGAAAAATCGCGATTCGAAGATGTTATCACTGGATAATTTGATCGAAGGCAAGCCGACTTTGTGTGCACCAATCGTCTCTCACTATAATCTGCTGCGTTCGGTTGAGATCAATGGCTCGCCGTCACCCGGTTTTAGTTCCGGTCAAGCAATTGAAGCGATGAGCAAACTTTCTGCTGATATTCTTCCAAAGGGCATGACCTTCGCCTGGTCAGGAATTTCCCTTGAAGAAATTCAAGCCGGAAATTCTGCCATCGTCATTTTCGCTCTCGGCATCGTGTTTGTCTACCTGGTTCTGGCAGCGCAATATGAGAGTTATACGGATCCAGTCATCATTCTTCTTTCAGTTCCCCCGGCCATGTTGGGAGCACTGTCGGCGCAGTGGCTGAGGGGTCTGCAAAACGACGTCTTCTGCCAAATTGGTTTGGTTATGTTGGTTGGATTGGCGAGTAAGAATGCTATCCTGATCGTCGAGTTCGCTAATCACTTGCTCAAATCTGAGGGGTTATCTTATAAGGAAGCCGCTCTCAAAGCGGCTGGATTGCGTCTGCGACCGATTTTGATGACGTCGCTTGCATTTGTCGCCGGTCTTTTTCCACTCGTGATCGCAGAAGGTGCCGGAGCCAATTCAAGGCAATCATTAGGTACGGCTGTATGCGGCGGCATGGTAGTATCGACGTTTCTCAGTCTCTATCTCGTCCCAATAATGTTTTTCTTGGTCAAGCATTCTCTTTCTATTCTTAAGAGGAAAAAAAGTGTCGCAGAGCAAACACCCATTGAGACTGAACGTCCGGATCTTCCCGTGGTTTAAGGTTGAAACGTTTTGGACGGCTATAAGCATCGCTGCTATGCTTGCGGTGCTTGGCGGTGGAGTGCTGGCTTACAATTCAGCGGCACGAAACAGCTTGCTCAAATCTCGAGATCAAGTGGCGGATCAACGCGCTCAACTAGAACGTGCTTATAGAGACGTAGACAGGTCGATTGCTGAGCTGCAACAGCGAAAGTATACGATCGGACGATATCTGCAGGACTGCGATCGTTCGATTAAAGAGCTCGATCGGGCGCTGAGTGCGCAAGACGCTGCCGTCAGAGACTTGCGCTAACAGGAGAATCAAAATGAAGGCAAATGTGTTATCCCAAATCACGTTCGTCGCGCTGGCACTGTATATGGTGGTGGGCTCGGCGAGTTTTGCAGCGGATAAAGGGCAAAAACCAGCGACTGAATCTCCTGGTAGACAGAGTGCCGCTGCTCGGAAAGAGTCCGCCGGTAGGATAGGCGCTGACAAGGTTGAAATCGAGCTGGTAGGTGCACACCCTTCGGCCGGCGCCGAAACAGAAGTGATTGCGGCGCTCAAGAAGCTACTGGTTGGTATTGCCAATCGCGATGAGGTACAAATCGCAGATTGCCTGAGCAACGACGTTACAACGTTCGATACTCGAGCCGACAAGTTTGTTCATACCAAGGATGCAGTTCTTGATCACGTCAAGAAAAACGTTATTGGAACTACGGGCACAGTCCCCGTGAAGAAGATTGTTGTCTACAACCCGTTTGTAAGTGTTAAAGGTGAAACCGCTATGGTTTCATTCCGAGCGACCAAAGAAATGGCCGATAAGCAATCTACAAAATTGGAGTCCTGGTGCGCGGAAATATACGAGAAGAAAAACGGAGAGTGGCTCGTATTGCAGCTCAAGACGAATTGGGAACCGGTGAAATCGACGGATTGAATCCGCGCCACGATTTGAGCATGTTCGGCAAATCGTTTTCCCGGACGCTGAGTACAACAACTACGTTGGAAGGAGAAACAACGTGAGCAAAAAGAGTAAAGTGGATAGCGAAACCATCGAATCGCTCGACGGTGAAAAGAAACGACTGAGAAGAAAAGAGTACGAAAGCGAACTGAAAAAACTGCAGGTAGAGCTCTGCCACCTGCAGGACTGGGTCAAAACTACCGGAGAGAGAATAGTAATAGTCTTCGAAGGGCGTGATGCCGCCGGCAAAGGCGGGACAATCAAGGCTTTAACCGAACGAGTCAGCCCTAGGATATTTCGTCTTGTGGCACTACCGGCGCCATCAGACCGCGAGAAGACACAGATGTACATTCAGCGCTTTGTCCCTCATTTCCCGGCTGCAGGAGAAATAGTTATCTTCGATCGAAGTTGGTATAACAGAGCTGGCGTCGAGCATGTGATGGGATTTTGCACAGACAAGCAGTACAAGGCTTTCCTCGATTTATGTCCAATGTTTGAAAAAAATATTCTAGACAACGGTATTCGTTTGTTCAAATACTGGTTGGAAGTGAGCAACGAAGAACAGGAGCGTCGTTTCGAGGCCAGAATCGACGATCCTCTTCGGCAGTGGAAATTAAGCAATATGGATCTTCCATCCAGAGAGCGCTGGTATGAGTATTCCAGAGCGCGCGACGTTATGCTTGAAGCCACGGACACAAAATTCTCACCCTGGTGCATCGTAGACTCAAACGATAAAAAACGGGCGAGACTGAACGTCATTTCGCATTTTCTCAGTCAAATTCCGTACAAGAAAATAGAACACAAGAAAGTCGATCTGCCTGATCGCAGCCACAAGCACGAATACGATGATTCAGTTGCGTTGAAAGATCGCAATTGGATTTCGCAAAAGTATTGAATTGTCCTATACGTCTTGAATTTTCGCGGTTAGTTTTGAAAATGGTTTCGCTCGGTTTACATCTATAATTGATTAGTCGCAGTGTTCGGTTGGTATCTACACAGGGAGATGTTACTTATGGTCGTAGTCAATAAGCGGCATTTTGCTGCAATACTAATCTCAGCAGCACTCCTACTACCACTGCCTGCTCACGCCGGCAACGAACAAGCTCCGCAGGTTTCTGTGATCAACCTTCAGGTCGTTAACAACGATCGTGGCGGTCAAAGTGTAATCACTCCAAAAGGAGACTTGGCTGCGCTGCCAGGAGCGGGTGTGAATGGAAGTGTGGCGCAGATTTTTTTCGGTTCCCAGGGCGGTTTCTGGTATACCGACCGAACTGGTCAGACTATAGATCTAAGTCCTACGGTTCAGGAGCTTCAAGCAAGACGCGCGCAGCAGGTTCCTCAATATGCACCGGTCGCACCTGTCAATGACGCGTATGCGACTGAGTCACAGGGAACGAGGGGTTCAGGCGTAGTCAGTACGGTCGCGACAGCGGCTGCTGCAGCAGGCGGTGCCGCCGTGGGCGCGGCAATGACACACGGATATTACAATGCGCCCTATGGCACGCCCATGTATTACGGCAATCACGGCAACCCGTACTACTACCATAACGGCGAAAGACGCGAAGTTGAGGACCTCAATCCTAATCAGAAGATGGTTATCTACAACAAACGACAATTGGATAAACAACAGAAAGAACAAGCAATCCAGCAAAGACAATCGAACAAACAGTCTGGCCAAGAGGCTCGTCAGGCACAGTTTGGTGGTCGTGAAGCTCACGAACAGAACTTTCAGCGGCAACAAGACTGGTATCAGAACCAGCTTAAGGACAACTCCCATCAGTGGAAGAGGCACGATGAAAACCCGTTTGCATCGCAGCAGTTCTCCAGAGATAGTTTTTCACGAGGGGAACG
>CAYTDR010000596.1:0-5451 GCA_964436185.1 uncultured Candidatus Obscuribacterales bacterium
TCGACCGAGCTCTCCATCCTTCATTGTCCATTGCTGTTGCTGAATTCGATGTAGATGCACCCGACCTCGATGCTTTGCAGTTTCACTTTGAGCTCTACTGTGATGGGTTCTCGACCAAAGCCGTACAATATTTGAAGGACGTGGAATTTGCGGATGGCAAAAGGTAGTATTGCAAGTCGATGTTACTGTGCCAAACACCTTGAATACATCTTGGTACTTGTGCATTCCCGCCAGCAAATGAATCGTCAGTTTCAAGACCATCCAAATAGCGCTAGCTGTAGCGATTCCTATAATCCGGCAATAGAATCGAAACAAATTTGCATCATCTGTCCGAGCGGCACTAGAACGGAATCATGGTAAACATACTTGTTTGTCATGACTCGTGTGAATGGTTAAAATGTTCCTGCGAAATGAGTGCACCGAAATCGGTGCACTTACGAATCGGGCCGCGAAGAGAGAGTGATTAAGACTCTCCCTTTCGCCCGACCAACGGTCACTTTTCAGATAGGCATATCGACAGGCGATACCACAAAAAAGAAAACATTTTTTGCATAGATGTTCTTCTCCTCGGCATATGGCTCCTTCTTCGCTTTGATGCGATTCAAGGATGCCGGATGTGGAAACGTCCAATGCTAAATCAGTGCTTCCCAGTCTGGAGCGCGATCTATGGTTTCAAGGTCTGATTGGCTCCTTGGAAAAAACAATGCTTCAAGGGCATCATCATCGAGATCGACTGGGAGTGGCCAGGTCAAACCCGCTTGAGTAGCTCTCCGCTCGTACTGGATGGAGATGCAGGCGAGCATAAATCTGAGTGCTATTGAGGTCCTTGTGATTTAGTGTATGTGCAATGATCGAGAGATTGGCACCTGTGATGGCTTCGTAACTGCCCATAGTGCGACGAAGATCATGCAAACGAAGGTTTTCAATTCCAGCTCGTTTGACGAGACGGTGCACGGCTATATTGTTTCAGTCGGCAGAGGAAGAGGCTTAGCGTATCGCCTCCCGAACTAATTCCACCTACTCATTGCGCA
This sequence comes from uncultured Candidatus Obscuribacterales bacterium, assembly GCA_964436185.1. Taxonomy (GTDB): domain Bacteria; phylum Cyanobacteriota; class Vampirovibrionia; order Obscuribacterales; family Obscuribacteraceae; genus CAYTDR01. The sequence continues at coordinate 1,032 of CAYTDR010000596.1, forward strand.
TCATTTGGAGCATGATAAAGGAGCTTCTTCAGTCTCGCCATGCCTGCCCGCCAGAATTAATCATCGAATGAAGTTGGCTATGGGCGTTGCCTGAGAGAGCTGGGCGCTGGTCAGATTATGTTTAGCTCTCTCCAATCGCGCCTGCGCCTCAATACAATATTTTACTTAGTCACAACAGACCACGTTGTAACCTCATACGTGCACAGTCGGAACAAGGCTTTTGATCAGCTACTAAAGGTTATACGTAAAGTGGGTTGTCTGACGCCAGCTGCCGCAGTGCAAGGCGCTGATATACAGGCAGTGCTTTTCATCTCTATAGGCAACAGTGCCAGAGAACTGATCTTTTCTCATTGCAACCAGGCCTGAGTAAGCTATCATTACCCTATTCCGTTTATGTTTTTTATGACTACGCATGACACTCCTAACTAAAAAGCTTCCAGCAAATCTTCGGTTAGCCCTGTTCAAGGATCAAGCATCTTCTTCTTGGTCTTCATCTACGCACAGGCTGTCAGGAAGTATATTTTTCCTATTAGCGATTCTGTTGTTAGCCTCAATACTCCACGATTTTCACGTTAGCCATTACATTAAGATATGCATTTTTATTTGGCTACTTGGCATAGCTATTGAGCATAAGATTCGAGCCTTGAGTATCGAACACTGTGAGAGTCTGAATGAACGTAACAAGCTCAAGAACCTTATTGATACTTGGCATAGTCGAGCTGTTATAGGTGTTCAACTTGGGACCGAGGATGGCAGCAGCTTTGCGGCTCAGGCAATGAAGCGCAAATGGAAGCATCAAGTTAAACTTGCAATACTAGAAGGCAAAGAGCCTCCGTCCGAGCCCGAAAAGGCCTCCTTATGACTGACTCAAGCTATTCGATTGCCCGTGCGAGTTCAAACGGCAAGGTATGAGAGCCTTTCTCAGGCTCGTCAATCTCTAACCTGCGTCTAACCTCCCGCAGATAGAAACTAACTACAGACTTTCGAACGCCCAATTCCTCCGCTATTGCCGTCCCGTTGAATCCGCTCAGGAATCATGAGCACCTCCAACTGCCGCGCAGTGAGGCTAAGAATCTTCACTGCTTGATAAATCTCCCTGCAATCTAGGAAGGTTGATTCTTCTCTAACTTGTAGCAAGGATGGCGGAATAACTGGCTCTGCATCACCCAACCTGAGCACCGCGCGAATCGTTGCTGACTGATGGTCAAACGCTGACTTGATAGGGGCATCGTTGAGCCGCGCGTAAACCTCTGTTGTGTGTGCCGTGCTTTGATTGATCACACCGCCTAAGATATGGAGACTGAACCCTTCCTGTGCATGCCAGCTTCCTACTGTCCTTCTCAAGTCGTATATGTGAGCGTCTTCCATGTTAACCCGCTTGCGTACTCTGCCCCAGGCTTTCGTAATCGTGTTTCGTGGACTGCGTGGAGTCGCGCCCTCCACTTTGTTCACGTCCTCGAAGGGTTGAAGGTAAGGCAAATGAACCATGATAAAGAATGACTGCTCAAACGGATCTGAGATAGCCCTTGCTGTATCTAAGATTTGGTTGAAACACTCCTCGATAAGCTGTGGCATCGCAAGCGGTCGAAAAACCGATTGCCCAATTTCGACTTCAATTTGACGAAGACGCCCAGCCGCTTGCGGCTCTGGCAACAGATTGTTTGCCAAAAAACCGTGCAGGTTCCGAATGGTGAATGGGTTGAATCCGATCCCCTCGGCGTTGTCAACGAGGAATACAATTGCATCCTTGTGGTTCAGGATCATCTGTGCTTCAACACGATCTTTTCCCTGTGCCGCTTTGCCAAAGACATCAGTCGTTTAGTGTCCAGAAGGCTATACGTATTGCCTTCCAAACGGCTTCAATTCCAAGAAAGATCAATGAGCAATCGATCCAAGATGTCTCTCGCATATGTGCCTGCCAGCTGGAATCCACTTTTGACTGCGCCAGTTTCACGAAGTTGGTTTCGCTCCGCTTCCGAAAGATATGCACTCTCGTTCGGTCTATATGAATCCAAAAATTCCCTGTTGTAACCAACTATCTTCCGTGAAACCACTGGTCGCGAAACATTTTTCCGAATATCCTGAGCGGCCCGAGACAGCGACAACACTTCTGCTTCTGTCTCTGTACCGACGGCAGCCGACGCCGGATAATATTTCATGCCACGACGTTTGCCTTCGGTTACGACTCTTCCTTGCTCGGCAAGATAATGGAGGCGATACTGCAGCGTGCGGTGAGGGAGACTATCGCCTATGGCAGCGCTTATAAACTTGAGGTTGACCCCATTAGGTTGAGCCTTCAGTATCTCCTCGATTCTTTTTAGATCCTCTTCTGGTATCTGTTTAGCCATTTGAGTCCGCCTGACCTGCCCATTACATGCCGCTTTAGGCAATTTACAGCCATTTTGGCAACTAGATCGTCACTTTAGGCAACTATATGCCGCTTTAGGCGATTTACAGCCATTTTGGCAGCTAGTTGTCACTTTAGGCAACTATATGCCCACTATAGGCAACTACATGCCGCTTTAGGCAATTTACAGCCATTTTGGCAACTAGATATCACTTTAGGCAACTACATGCCACTTTAGGCAACTACACGCCGCTTTTAGGCAACTACATGTCACTCTAGGCAAAGGCATGCGATTTTAGTTACTGCATGGCAGATGGGGAAGGGCTGCCGGCACTTCTGAAATTCATGGAAGCTTCCGAAAATTAGTACCCTAATTCCCAAGAAGAAGGTCGCGAGTTCGAGCCTCGTTATTGGATTTATTCACCATTCGTGGTGCAAATGCTGAAAGGATAATTTCTCCGCCAATCTTCGACTCCGTTGCAAAGAAACGCGCCTCTGTATCATCTTGGTTCCGCGAGTAGCGCGCTTCCGAGCACGCAACCCATTGTTTACCTTTCCGACGGCCAATCTCTTATAGAATGACAACGGTCGAACAGGTCGTTGCTGCACCTGCAGGCAGTGAATTTGGAGATAAAAGTATGAAGAGAGCCATAAAGGTGACATGTCATCAGGAGAAAGACCCCTATCCAGGTCAGACAATTCTGCTCAACATTGACCACATCGAGAGGGTGGTCGACATCAGCAACAAGCATAGAGTGATTATCCTGCGCCCGTATCATCAAGACATAGGAGATCGGATCGCAGTAATGGAGACTATGGACGAGCTTCTAAAAATGATGAATGGCGAAGAAGGAACGAAATGGTAAGGAGAGAAAAATCCGCTCCGTAACTTCGGCTGGGGTCAGCAAGCACCATATTCGGTACCGTAGAGAAGTAATGCATAGCCAGGAACGGCGACTCTGAAAGCTGCCTATGCTGCATTTTGGTACTGCAAGTGGTGACTTCGCTATCCGACAGCACGGAACTATTTATTTCCTTCCAGGTTTAACTACTGTTTTTTTAACACGATTCTTGCTTCTAAACTCGAGAGCTGAATGAATAATCATGCTTATATATGCGAATTCTGCTAACCTCTTGGCAGGTATTGGTTTTCAGGGGTTTGAAGGGAATTCGGAGTTCGATGACAGCAGCCAAGCCGGCAGCAAAAACAAAATGGGTGGAGCGCCTGAAACGTGTCTCCAGGAGTCCATTTTGCCTGTTAATCGTTATGCTCCTCCTGGTCGATTCAGGTATGTGCTACTGGCACTCCAGAGACAAAGCTACTCAGTTTCAGCAACATCCACGCCTGGTCGCAATTCGCGGAGCGATTGAAGGTGAGCGCAAACCGGACATCGTTCTTTTGGGGGATTCGCTAATCCATTCGGCGCTTTTTTCTGCTGACGCCAACCTCGGTCTAATAAAGGACAAAAGACAAAACCTGACTTATATTGAAGCGCGATTCGTTCAACAGCTCGTGAGCCAGAAGGTAGGCAAGTCACGAGAGCTGGATCTGCTCAATCTCAGCGTGCCGGGAGCTGGACCGACGGACGCCTATTTAATTTTGTCCGAATTGAAGAATCACAACAAACTGCCCAAGCTAGTTGTTTACGGCTTGTCGCCACGCGCGCTCATTGATAATCTCTGCCCTACTGGCGGGGCAATTGGTGGCAAATACGCACTTTCTGTAGCACCAATGGAAAAGGACAATCCTTCTTTCTTCGATCAGATTGACAGCCTGCAGCGAGAGGTCAGTATATGGGAACCCGTAGCCAATGCCATTCGCGAATATGGACAGCTCGGCGACTCGCCAACGAACGACCAGCTCCACAACTACTACGTTGGACTGGGCTGGCATTATTTCCACGATCGCTCGAAAGTGTACGATCAGCTCAATCAGCTGACTCTAAGTGCTTTTAACAGAAAGAAACCTGAGGCCGTCGTTGCCTCTGCAGCACCGAATATGACACTAACAACTCCGAAGATGAAAAGGTGCGCGACTGAAAACGCAAAAATGCACGTACACCGAGCAAATTT
>CAYTDR010000597.1:0-5449 GCA_964436185.1 uncultured Candidatus Obscuribacterales bacterium
GAGGTGTCGGTCAGCTTGCTCCTGCAGCAGGTTCAAGCTCGTACTTGGCGAGTATCTCCTCCCAGCGTCCGTTCGATTTGAGTATCAGTTCGACGACTTCTCGCACTGCGCCAGCACCGCCGGATAGTTCCGTGACAAAGTCGGCGGCCTGCTTTACCTCTGGTCTGGCGTTGGCTGTCGCACAACCTAACCCACAGCGCCGAATGAGCGGCACATCGGTGAAATCGTCGCCAATGAAGGCCACGCTTTCGGCTGCCAGTCCCTCTTTCGCCAAAATCTCCTCAAAAATTGGAATCTTCGCCAGGTGCCCTTGATATACATAACTCATATCGAGAATCCGAGCTCTTTCCGTGGTGGCAACAGATATGCGCCCGCTGATGACGCCAGTCTTGATACCAACCATTCTCAAGAAATGCAGACCCAAACCGTCATGTGAATTGAAGGCCTTAAACTCTTGAACCTTTCCTTCGGTATCATTGCAGTAGAAGAGCTCACCATTTGTCAGCACTCCATCCACATCCATCAACACTAATTTGATAAGAGATGCTCGTTCTCGAATCTGCTCAGAAAGTTTCAAAAAATCAGCATCATTGCAATTTGGCATGTTTTTCCCCTGCATCGAACACTCTCACGAAATGAAACCGGTCGTATTAGATGAGCACAGACTGAACAGATAGGCTCTGCCGATCGTAGCAACTCGCTAGCCGGATTGGCACGAACTCCCAGGATAAAGAGAGATGTGTATCATAACACTATGCCGCAAATTCTCTCCACGCCTCAGATAATGCTAATTCCCGTGCCGTTTAAGTAGGTTCGCGAAGGGCGAATAGTGGTGAATAAATCGGTTATATTTTCTGGATGAAACAGCACAGAGTTCTGACCCTAGTTAAGATCATCGTGACTGTGGTCATCTTTTCGTATGGCACCATCGAACCTTCAAAGGCATCACCAGGCAACGACATGGAAAACAAACGCATAAAGGAGCGGGTAAGGGACGAAAAACAGGGCGACGAAACGCCTCGCGCCGTCAAGGTCGTAGACGTTCAGAAGCTGGATTATTCCAAACCGCTCGAAGCAGTGAAAGAGTTTCAGTTGGGCAAACCGCAGAAAGTCGTCAAGTGCGACGTCCTCATTGCCGGTGGTGGCATGGGTGGGGTTGCAGCCGCCATTGCTCTCTTAGAAGAACTGGATGAAGAGGACGGAAACGCAGCACAGATTCGGGTATGCCTGACAGAAGAAACAGACTGGCTCGGAGGGCAGATGACCAGCCAAGGCGTGTCGGCGCTGGACGAAAACTGGCTGGTGGAGAGCTCCGGCGCAACCAGAAAGTATCAGGAGATGCGCCGACTGATTCGCCAGCATTATACTGCACGCACCAAACTCGATGCCGTCGACATTGATGAAGACCGCTTTAATCCAGGCGATTGTTGGGTAACCAGGCTCGCATTCGAACCGAAGGTGGGAGTAAATGTAATCGAGGATCTGCTTGAGCCATTCATTGAAGACAAGTCACTGTCCGTGTTTTATCGGCTGAAGTGTGTTCATGTACAAAAGCGCGTCGACAAGAAAGGAAAGACTCATATCAAATCAGTCGTTGCCGTGGATCTCGATAAGGGCGAGACGATCGAATTTCGTCCCAGCGTGGTCATCGATGCAACAGAACTTGGCGATCTGCTTCCCCTCGCAGGTTTGAGCTATTCTAGCGGCTCTGAATCCAGAAGCGAAACAGGTGAGCCGCATGCGGAGGAGACCGCAGATACGGAAAATGTGCAGGACTTCGTATTCCCATTCGTCGTAGAGTACAAGAAGCGCAATCAACTTCATTGCATCGATGAACCCCTTCTGTTCAAAGAATTCTTGGATCAGAACAGATTTTCCCTGCTAGGCTACAAAATGCATTCGTGCATGCGGCAATCTCTTGAAGATGGCTCCTACAGGGAACTCCTGCCATTCTGGACATACAGGCGATTGATCGATCGAAATTTCTTCGAAGGCTCTGCCTTCGACAACGATATCGCTATGATCAACTGGGAAAGCAACGATTTGCGCGATGAGAACATAATCGATGTAGCACCGGAGGTAATGGCAGAACGACTGGCGAGAGGTAAGGCACTTTCGCTCGGCTTCCTCTATTGGCTGCAGACACATGTGGATCGAGATGACGAGGGTAATGGATATCCTGAGCTTTTTCTGCGGCGGGACATGCTTGACTCGGCTGACGGTCTCTCCAAGTATCCGTACATAAGAGAATCCAGACGCATCAGAGCAATAAGGACAGTCAAGGAGACTGAAATTGCTTCGCGCACCAATAGCGGAGCAAGAGCAATGCTTTACCATGACTCCGTTGGAATCGGACACTATCCAATCGACATTCACGGGCGCAAGCTCGAAGGCACTGCGCAAGAGACACGCCCGTTTCAAGTTCCGCTCTCTTGCCTGATTCCGGTGGACGCAGAAAATCTGCTGCCGGCCTGCAAGAATATAGGCGTAACTCACATCACTAATGGTGCCTATCGTCTGCATCCAATCGAGTGGGCAATCGGCACTGCCAGCGGTGCTTTAGCTCGCTACTGCCTCTCCAACAGAAAGTCGTTCGAGCAAGTGATAAAAGATCGGGAGCTTGTTTTTGCTGTGCAAAGGAGATTGATTAAGTCTGGCGCTCCGGTTTACTGGTTCGACGATGTTGCTACGACAGACGAACATTTCGAGGCGATTCAGACCGTCGCAGCCCGAGGTTTGATACAGGGACGACCAGACGATCTGTCTTTCCGTCCGGATAGCCCAGTTAAAAGAGCAGAGGTGGCTAACCTTCTCCATTCTGTGTATCCGGAAAAGAAATTCTCGAAGATTCAACCTGGCGATGTACGAAAGGAAGAAGAAGCGGATGCGATTCAGTTTACTCTTTCAAGAGACCTACTACATCCGGACGACAACGGTAATTTCAATCCGGAGGCACCGCTGACAGCGGACCAACTTGCGAAGTTGGCACGTAATAAACTAGTTCGTCTCCCCGAAGGCTTGGCACCATCTATAGAGCCACATCCGAACAAAACAGTCTCGCGAGCCCAATTCACAACCTGGCTAACCGCCGTAATTGATTATCAAAAACGATGGAGCAAAATCAAACCGCAAGCCCCTGCACACAGCGTGAGAACAGGAGAAGAGGTCGCCGCCGTCCCTCATTGAAGGCCTTGTATTCTCGGTGATACAACTGGCGGTGGCAATAGTGAGAAACAGCGCAGAGCAGAATTCTCTCATCGCGCCATAGGCAGTTACCCCGACTACTGCGGCCGGATGGAGTTGAGCGTCACTCCTACTTCAATGAACTTTCGTTGGCCGACCAGCTCCTTCGGTACCGCCATGAATGGCGCAGAACCCATCAGGGCTAGTTTGGCCGATTCGGCGGCATCGGGCGGTCCAGTAGAAATGACTCGCAGGTCAGATACCTGACCCTCAGGATTGATCTTGAAGACGAGCTTGACGTCATAAGGCTTCGTGCTGGTTACAGGCTTCCAGTTTCGCTTCACTGTTCTGCTGAGATAACCGAGAAATATCTGAGCCGTTTCCTGCAAGTGCGCATCAACTGTCGGTTTAGCGGCCGGCTTGAGCTGCGGGCGGGTCGCTCGGACGCTTGCTTTGTCAGGATCGATGTTGTTCTCCTTCAGGAGTGCCTTTGCTTTCTGAGCAAGATGAGAATCTAATGTTAAGAGACAACGGTATGCAGCAACAGCAGCATCGCGCATTCCCAGCTTTCCAAAGAGCCATACCATGTCGAAGTAGGTCGCTGCTGAGTTGGGATTGATTTGTTGCGCTCTCTGCAAGCACAACATGGCCCGTTTCACATCACCTTGCAGTGCATAAAATCCCGCGAGACCATCGAGAATTTTCGTGTCGCTGGGATCAAGTTTAGCTGCCTCTTCTGCATAGTGCTGCGCCACGCCCAGCAAAGCATTTGCTATCGCCGCTGGTTGCGTCGAACCAAATTTGTAGTACTCGCGAGCTGTAGAATATGCCAGAGAAGCACGATACTTGGGGTCAGATAACTGCACCGAATTCGGTACCGGATGCTCGAGAAGATCACGAATAAGATCCGCTGACAGTGCCAGATCGAAAGCACCCTCGATCGTGATGGTGGAAATACCGATGAGGTTCCCACGCGCATCAAACAGCCCACCACCGCTGGAGCCTTTCAATGTGGCGGCGGAAGATTGAATGTGACAGACTTCGCCAACCCATCTAAGTCCGGAAATTATGCCCGTACTCAGGCTACGTTCCAGGGCATCAGGAGAACCGATCGCAAATACGGGCTCACCGACCTCCAGGGACTTCGAGCGCCTGCGTGGCACCACCGGTGCATCCAAATCAACAACTTTCAATGCAACGAGATCTTCCGTGGGATGGCAAAATGCGAGCGTCGCCTTTTTCAGTTTGCCAGAGCGAGTTTTGACAGCGATATCTTCGGCCATAGCTGCAACGTGCTTGTTGGTTATTACTATGTCCTTGTCGATAACGACAGCGCTGGCGAAACCTGTTTCGCTGCCCGCCTTATCCAGCAAACTCAACTCGAACACCGATGGCGACACTTTCTTGTAAACGGCGGTAGCAGAGAGATTGCGTCCGTCATCGGACTCTTCCTCCTCTTCATCCTCCTCATCGACTGCCATTGTCATTGATTGGCAGACGCCCGTATGCATCAGAAGAGCAACAAGGAAACAAACGAAAAGACGTAGCAGAACCATTACTTACCGCGGAAACTAGACGAACAGGCAGTATACCACTGTGACAGAACTCCCTCACTATGGTGAAGGAGCTGACTGAAATTTGTGTTGGCTGGCTCGAGAGGACTAGTTATAGTTATCGCTCTCGGTGCGCACCAATGTGATTATCTGGAGTAGAACTCAACAAGGAATTGCTCGTTGAAATTCTGATCGATCTGATCTCTGGTGGGGATGGACACACAGCGGATTTTTAGCGCGTCTTTGTTTGCATCAACCCACTCAGCAGGAATCATCTTGATCTCGGCGGTAATTGCTTTTATGAAAGGCAGACTCCGGGCTTCGAAAGTAATCTCATCACCAATTTTCACTTTGAAGGAAGAGGCCTTAACACGCTTGCCGTTTACTTTGATGTGACCGTGAGAGACTAACTGCCTTACCTGATCTCTACTTGCGAACCATCCGGATTTGTATGCAACATTGTCCAGGCGCATTTCAAGAGTCTGGAGAAGGAGCACACCAGTTGCTTCTTTCTTTTTCGCGGATTCTTCGTAGATGCGAAGCAGTTGACGCTCTGTACACCCATAGGTCCACTTGATTTTTTGTTTCTCGAGCAAGTGGTTCGCATAGTCGGATTTCTTTGTTCTCCCCTGACCGTGCTGACCGGGTCGATACGGATTTTTCAACTTGTCGAATTTCTGATTTCCGTACAAGTTGACACCGGTAGCTCTGCA
>CAYTDR010000598.1:0-5437 GCA_964436185.1 uncultured Candidatus Obscuribacterales bacterium
GGAATCGCTCAGTTGACTGAGATCGAGCGTTTCCATGACTATCAGAGCAATAAATTGGGAATTTCCTATACGCAATTGTGGGAAAGCAGCGCATCAATCACTTTCGGACTTACGTCTTTCACGCCACTGGCTCCAGGCAGCCGCGTGCAGGATGGTTTTACCGTAGTCCGGCAGATCGCCGCCGGAGGATTTTCAGCAATTTATCTGATCGAAGACGAGCATAGAAACCCGTTTGTCCTTAAAGAGTCGGTTGTACCGGCCAACCTGGAAGAATCCTTGCGGGAAAAGGCTCTTGAGCAATTCGACCGAGAGGCTCGCTTGCTGGGCAGAATCAATCATCCTCAGGTTGCCAGAGTATTCGATCACTTCATCGAGAGCGGGCGAAACTACATGAGATTGGAGTTCATCGAAGGCAAGACTCTTCGACAGGTGGTAGCAGAGGGGCACTCTCAGCCGGAGGCGACGGTTCTCGATTGGATTATTCAGCTAGCGTCGATCTTGCAGTACCTCCATTCGCTCTCGCCTCCAGTGGTTCATCGAGACCTTTCGCCTGACAATGTGGTGCTTCGCCGCGATGGAAAACTTTTCTTGATTGATTTCGGTGCTGCTAATGAGTTTATTGGTGCTGCTACTGGCACACTTGTAGGAAAACATGCCTACATGGCTCCCGAGCAGATCCGAGGATGCGCTGAGCCGGTCAGTGACATCTATTCTCTAGGGGCTCTGACATTTTTTACTCTCGTGGGTCGCGACCCCGAACCGATAAGAAGCTCTTCACCAGCCGCTGTTGGCGCCAAGATTTCGAATTGGTTCGACACATTCGTTAAGCGCGCCACACAAATCGACAGGGAAGAACGCCTGCAAGACGCGGATCAGTGCCTCGCATACCTGCATCGTCGAGTTGACGCTGGTAGTACAAACGGTGCGTCAAGCGAGCGATGGACTGAGCAGAAGGAAGTTGATTCTGTCAATGGAGAAGGAAGCGATGATGGCGCTACAAATGGTGCGGCGAGGCGAGCTGAATCGGAACAGCAACAATTGCCGATAGGAGAGTCAGGGCTGTGAGCGAGAGTGTTGGTTGCGCACAAGAAGCTAGTACCATTGTGGTGAAGTTAGAAGAGGAGTAGCGATTGGAGAGTCTGCCAATTACTGACAGAGAGATTTTAGTGCGCTACGGCAAGCTGGCTCCTCACGCTCGCGACAGAGTTCTCGATCAGTTCTACCTGCTGGTTCCTGGAAGTTCCTCGTTCAAGCTCTACATGATGAAGCAGAGTGCAACCATTATTGTTGCGTTTCTGTCTCTGTTCCTCGCCCTTATCGCCATTTTCTCAGGTCTGGAGACTATGGGAATCAGAGTAGCTTGGTTGACACCGGGGCTGATGCTACCAGTGATAGCTATCATAGTTCAGGTGAGTCTAGCGCTCAATATTTTCCTCAGACGGAGAAAACAGTACAGAAAACGATACCGGCAACGACTGCTCCAGCCGACAGAACTCGGGATAAGCAGGGAGAGAATCAATTTGCATTCGCGCGTCATTCATGGCGGATGCGTACTCAGTTCGATGCTCTGGCATGAAGTGACTTCGGTGGAGCTTGTGGATAGAGAGGAGCACGGCACTACCAGCACCCTGATTGAACTGAGAAATGAGAATGGTCAGTCGATTGCGCTTCACCTGGATTATCTTCAGACTATCGAAGAACGGCAGATCCTCAGGGATGCACTGCGTGCGTTCGTCAAGAATGTCGATGTCGCTCCGGCAGCAGCGCGGCTGATGAAGATTGGCAACAAAGATGATGTGCCCTTCACTCGCCTCTGGTGCCAGGCCCTGCAAGATTCTCGTCCTCGAGTTCACAACGCTCCATTGGTGAGTGATGTCACTCTGCAGAACGGACGTTTCCGCGTTATCGAATGTGTCGGTGGCGGTGGACAAGGCACCGTATATGCTGCCGATGCAAATGAGTTGGATGGTACAGTGAAAGTGGTTCTCAAAGAATATGTGCTGCCCGATTTCGACCATACCGAGGCTCACAAGAACGCATGTGAGCAGTTCGAGAAAGAGATTCGACTATTGAGTCGAATCGAGCACAAAGGCGTAATCAAGCTCATCGATGCGTTTGTCGAGGATCATCGCGCTTACCTGGTGCTCGACTATATCAATGGTGTCTCGCTTCGGCAGCACGTGGAGCGGCATGGCTCGATAGATGAACTCTCTGTTGTCGAGCTTGGTGTGCAGCTTTGCGAGATTCTGAATTATCTTCATACGATGACTCCGCGCATCATGCATCTGGATTTTTCGCCCGAGAATATCCTCTATTCCACTGAGTCGGGTGTAACGCTTATCGATTTCAACATCTCGATCGAGGAGAATGCATTGCGCACTCGGACAGTGATGGGAAAACAGCGTTACATGGCTCCTGAGCAGTACAGAGGAAGACCGACGCCCAAAAGCGACATCTATTCTCTCGGCGCCACGTTATTCTATCTCTTGACCGGGCGAGAGCCGGAGCCGATCTCGGTGGCACGGACGTCTCGACACCTTACCTCTGTCGATTCCGAGCTGGATCGGGTGATCGCCAAGTTAACTGCTATGGAGGAGGAGGACAGGTACGAGTCGGCTGCGCAGGTTCGTGACGTGCTTGCTGTTATGGTGGCACGATTGCGCGACACCAAAGGCGGTGCTGCAGAGGAAGCGTGTGAAGCGTCAACGCATACCATAAGTACTCAGTAAGGTCTGGAAAAGCAAATGGATACCCCCGACTCTAACGATGGTTCAAAACAATTGCCGATCGCTGCGGAGCAAAATTCCGAAGGTCAGTATGCGGCCCTCCAGCTCGCGCCGGAAGAAATTTCTCCCCTGCAGCTTTACCGCAGCTATGCCAGTCCCTCCGAGTTGATAGTGCCGTATCGGCTCGTACCGAACGCTCGAAGCTTGGCTGGTGCCTGGATTGAGTCGCGCTACCAGGGACCGATCTTCAATATGGACTTTCCCTGGATCGTCACTATGGGCGCGGCTCTACTCTTAACCGCTTTCGTTGCAATAGTGCACAGTGGATGCACTATTCTAGGAATAAATCCTGGACATCTTACGGATTTGCTCTTTCTGTCAGCCGCTTTTCCTTTGTTCTTCATAATGTTTTCACCGATCATCTATCCGATCTTGGTGGGTCTCAATCTGAGTACTGCTTACAAGAGTCGTTGGCTCAGTAGTTTGGTAGGTCCCACACATATCGGCGTTACTGACTCGGGATTCAAACTCTACTGGCGCGGACAGTGGTTTTATTGTTATCCGATGCTCGCTCTCTGGACCGAGATATTCGAGATTGATTTAGTGGACGAAGAAAAATATCCGCTGCCGTCCTTGGAATTCGTTTATCAAACTGGATTTGGGCGAAGAAAGACTACTATACCGCTGATCGGTTTTCAGAGTGTTGATGATTTGCATCTGGTTCTTTCAAGCGTCGCTCGCTGGGTTCCAAAGGAAAATCAGGGACCGAAGTTGAGGCGAATGAGCAGAAAAGACTTTCTTGAGCTGAAAGAGCAGTTCAATGAGATTGCGGGAAGCTTTCCATCTGCTCTTGAATCTCAACAGTCAAAATTGGTATCGTTGCCGGAGACGGAGAAGGAAAGCAGTAAGGACTGAAGCACTCGGTGCAAGGAGCCTCAGTGGATGTTTATTTGATCGATGGAACGTTCGAGTTGTTCCGCCATTTCTTTGCTGTTCCATCCAGTCTTGATGCGAACGGACAGGAGATTGCTGCTGTTCGCGGTGTGCTCAGCTCAGTGCTGTCAATGATACGCAAGGGAACCACCCACGTTGGGGTAGCTACGGATCAAGTGATCGAATCGTTCCGCAACGACCTCTATCCGTATTATAAAACGGGTGCTGGTATTCCTCCTGCATTGTGGTCGCAGTTTCCAATTCTGGAGGAGTCGCTGGCTTCCATGGGTGTGACGGTCTGGGCGATGGTCGAGTTCGAGGCTGATGATGCGCTTGCCGCAGCAGCTCGCAGAGCCAGTGAAGATTCGCGCGTAGAAAAGGTCTACATCTGTACGCCTGACAAAGACCTCAGTCAGTGCGTCTCAGGCACGAGAGTTGTTCAATTCGATCGGATGCGCAACACGGTTCGCGATGAGCAGGGTGTGATTGAGAAATTTGGAGTGAAGCCGGAGTCAATTCCTGATTATCTCGCCCTCGTAGGTGATACCGCCGATGGTTATCCGGGTCTGCCGGGATGGGGCGCTAAGAGCGCGGCATCAGTGCTCGCGCTTTATGGGCATTTCGAGAACATACCGAAAGAGCCTGCAATGTGGCATCCTTCCATTAGGAACGCAGGCAAGTTGGCCACTACTTTATTCAATTCCTGGGACGATGCCTTGCTGTTCCGCACACTGGCCACGCTGAGATACGATATTCCGGTTTTTGAAACTGTTGACTCGCTCGAATGGTCGGGACCGGAGGCGTCCTTCGAGTCGGTATGTGAGCGCATGAAGGCACCCGATCTTTTCCGTCGTGCTAATTTCGAACGTGTGTCCTGAAGTATACGCCTCCGCCGAAGCCCAATCTCCGCCTGAAATTGAAGACCGGCCGATAAAATTGGCGTTGATGGAATCGCAGTTGGGCAGGGGACGGTCTCTGCCCCTCCAAGCCCTCCTCAGTTGGTTTTTCAACCACAGACAATTATGATAGCTTAAGAGTATGCGAAACCCAGGCGCGGGCGCGGTCCGAACGAGAAGCAAATTACCAATAGAAATTGGATAGACGGAGATGTCGATACCGGTCCGATTGCAAGAGTTGGCAGAGATCCGATACGGGCAGAAAGAGTTTCTCTCTACCTTGTTTGAGCTGGCGCTTGAAGATCAGTGGTTCGACCTGCAGCACATGGTTCAGCACGACATGGCGAAAGCGATTATCGCCGATTATTCAACGGAAGAGGGTCAGGGATACCTCAATCAGGATATTTACATGAACTGCTGGGAAGGGGTCATCGATATCGGCTGGAGTAAATTCTGCCATCACACCGGGCTCTCTCGAGATCGCGTCAACACTCAACTGAAAAAACTGCAAGAAGCGATTTAGTGAATGGACGTAATATCAAAGGCTAGTGGCAAGTACAGCCTTGCAAGTCGATGAACGAATCGGAGAACTTGTCGACGTCCCATGTGAGAGCAACGAGCATTGAATGAAAATTGAAATCGGCATTGCTCACGAGGCTTCAGGTAGAATAATTATTCATGGATGGTTTAGCCCATAAGTCG
Organism: uncultured Candidatus Obscuribacterales bacterium; assembly: GCA_964436185.1. Lineage (GTDB taxonomy): Bacteria > Cyanobacteriota > Vampirovibrionia > Obscuribacterales > Obscuribacteraceae > CAYTDR01. The sequence continues at coordinate 5,258 of CAYTDR010000598.1, forward strand.
TGACAAATGATTGCCTTGCGTTTCGCGGCACCGCTCCTGGTGTCCTTGTCTCTAACGCTGACACTGACCACGCTAACCACAAGCGGTCAGCCGTCCTTGTCAGCCGTTCAAAAGGCTGGCGACTCCGGGTCTCTCCAAGCAGAGATCGAGAAGTTCGAGCAGGAGCTTGGATTGCGACCT
>CAYTDR010000599.1:0-5436 GCA_964436185.1 uncultured Candidatus Obscuribacterales bacterium
CTTTGATTATGTTTTTGTGGTTGAGTCGATTGTGTACATCGACTTCCCGCCGGAAGTTCGTCATCGTCTCCGGCTTGTTGCTGACGGGAGTCTTTATTGCAACTTCGAAATCCTCATCTACATGCCTGCCTTTGTAGACCTTAGCCATGCCGCCCTGACCGATCAGTTCGATAATCTCATACTTGTCCGCCACAACATAGCCGATGAGAGGGTCATCTTGGCGAGCTTCCTCGTCCTTCCAGCTATTTACTTTGTCACTGCTGATCAGCCAGTCGCTATCGCTCATGTTACAACAGGCACCCCGTCGTCTGAGTGAGCAACTGCAGCGAGAGTGGCACTAACGCGACTGCAAAACTGCGCCTCAGGAGGCGCGCGAGCGGCAGTCTGGGAACGACGAAAATCGCAAAGAGTAAAAACAGCACCACATATGGAGCCGCGATGGCAAGGACGGCCAGGATGGCATCCGGCTTCCTTTGGAAAAGCCAAATGCACTGCGGACGAAACCAATTCTTTTGCGGAAATACCGGCTTCTCGAGACCCTCAAGGTATTCCTTTCCATCCTCTTGCGCATAGAGAAAATTGACACCAGGTGTACTACCACTTAGTGGATTGCCATCCTTACCAATTACCTGTACTAAAAACGCCTTTGAGACTCCACGTGGGCTGACGAAGTCAGCCGCAAGACAGCGAATCTGTCCCTTATGTGGTTGCGATCCACCCGGCCATGGTCCGCCAGTCAGCAAGTTGGTATATAAGCGAACGCGATCGCTATTGGCTTGTTCAGCGGACTTACCTTCTCCAACTGTAATGTGCTCAAAACTGGGAAACTCGCTTTCCTTAGTAAATGGATTTCTGTATTTCGCCAGTGGGTCTATACAAACATCTTCCTCATATTCCCCATCTCTCGAGAAGCTCGATTTGGCGGATTCTCCAAGCACTTCGACATGATCGCAGATCTTACTTTCTGGCCCATCGGTTACGTAAAGAGCGTTTCCCTCGTAGTCAACGACTCCCTCTTTGGTCCTGTAATACCACAATTGATCTTGCGAAAGAGTGCCAATGGACAGTTCGACAAAATCTCGAAAGTCATCCAGGTAGAAGCGATAATCCATTCTCAGGCGGTCTCTCACGGCCATGATTTCGCACGTCTTCAAGTCTATCAACGCCAGCCTCTTGCCACCATCAGCGGCTTTGAATTTTCTTGGCATGCGGAAGAAAACTTCTTCGGGCAAGAGAGCGCGTGGGACAAAGTTATACAAAGTCGAACCGCAGAAAAAGATCACCACCATTGCCATCAGATATAACGATGAGTTGTGTCCGGCTTGTTGTGCGTTTGGCCCTTTATACTCTTTGTTCGCCTGGGCACTGGACATTATACGATGAAAAAACTGTATCACCGGAGTCAAGGACATCACGGGAGGCGATGCTCCACCACCTCGTGACGCCATGCTGGACCTGAGATTGCCTTTCGAACCACCGTCAAGGTCCTTGGTCGCTCCTTTGCTGCTTTGAGGTCTCTCAACAGTCTCCTTGTTCATCCCTCTCGAAGCAGAATTTCTCAAGGAACTAGAAGACTGATTGGATTCAGGTGCCTGCGGTTCCGGAGGGGCAGCCTCCTGCTTCTCGGGTGCTTTATTCTTGGCCGGGGAAGCGCTGTTTCTCGATTGTTGCGGCTCTGAAGACGAACTTCCAGCATCTCGAGATGCTGGCGCGGACGCTGCATCACGACTTACTTCGGCCTTTCCTTTTGCTGGTTCACGAGTTGCAGGACCCGGAGTACGCGCACTACCTGCGGAGCCGCGCTCTGACCCTGCCTGTGGTGAATCCGGAGGTGCCTTTGGAGATGGCGCAGCGGGTTTCGCTGCCGGAGCTCGCGATTGCGCGGAAGACTGCGCGGAAGACTCTTGCACGGATGGCGCAGGCTGTGAAGACGCCTGCGCTGGTGGCGTTTGAGATTGCGGCTTAGGCGATGAAGTCTCTTGCGGTGTTGGTGGGCGTTCTGTAGAGAACCACTCAGGCGCTTCGTTAGGATTGATCCAGGCCGACTCCAGGTCTTCTTGATCGGTCGCCGACCATGCATCAACGGCTGGTTTTCCAGGGCCTGTCGGGGAGCCAGAGCCAGTTGGGGAACTCGAGCTGGAAGCATCCTCGTCCGACTGATCGACCTGCGGTCTCGGCCCTGGTCGATCCGCTGAGTATGGTTTGCGAGGCGCCTGACTGACCACTGCCTCACTCTTGAGTTTTCCTGTCGTTGCAGCATCTTTCAACTTGCCGACTGCCATTTTTCTCAGTTCCTGTCCGTACTCGCTTTCGGAACTTTCCTTCATGACCGTGTTGAGCTGGCGATAGAACTGTTCCCTCTCCTCCTTCGACATGCCGGTGAGGTCAGCCTTTGCTTCGAAACGTTGCAACTGCGCATTGAACTCCTGCAATTCTTCAGGATCGTGGATCAAATCCTGGGCATTCTCGATAAGCATGTCCATCTCCATTCCCAGGTATTGCGGAATGGCGACAGGATTGGCTGTTGGCGCCGCATCCTCGTCCGGATATGGGTTGGGAGCAAAAGGTCTGTTCACTTCAGGCAGAACGAGCTCTTCTGCTCGGCCTGCCCGTTTTGATTGCGGAGCTCCGCGGGTCGGACCTGGCGCTCCCTGAGATTTGCTTGACTCACTGCGCGCGACTGGCTCGGGCGCCCTTTTGGGTTCTCGCGAAGGTTTCGAATAAGCCGGTTTGGAAGCAGGACTGGGACTTGTGGCACCGGGCGAGCTCGAAGATTGCACTGGTGTGGGTGATTGAGCCCCAGACGGTGGTTGCTTGGCGGGCTTAGGCGATGGAGCTCTCGTTTGAAGAAGCGCCCGCGGACTGAGACTTCCGTTAAGAACACGTTCTGCCATGCTGATCAGCTCGTTGGCCTGTGCATTGTTGCCAATCTGCTCACTGAGCGCCGCTACTCGCCTGAGCGAGGCGCCAATATTTTCGACGTTGGTGTCCGGAGCCGCGGCGCTCTTGTTAATGAACTCCTGGTTCACCTCAATAGCGTCGGAATAGCGCCCCCATTTCGTATAGATCTCGGAAAGATAGCTGGTACATTCTTGCAACTCATCATCGGCTCGCAAGTGCCCTATGCTCTGACGAAGCATCTGCTCCGCACGCTCGAGGTTGCCATTGGCGAATTCTACCTTGGCACGTTCCAAGAGAAACCGGTAGGGATCCTTAGAGTCAGACGCCATCAATCACACACGAGAGTCAATAGTAAGTGGGCCGTAGATATCCTATGCTCAAGTCTATCAGGCGAAGCAGGTAGACTTGAAGAGGCGAATCGTCCTCATCAGTCAGAATGCGCCAATTCAGGCGTTTCTTAGGACAAAAACCGCCTGATAAATGAAATCAAGAAGCTGTTAAGACCCTGTCCGATATCGTTTGAGCTGTCTCAGCCGATCAAGCGTCCCGACTCTGCTTTTTCTTGGCGTCGTGACTCATATAGACAAGCGAACCGACAAAGATGGTGCTGACCAAACCGACCAGCAGCACGATACAAACAATCATCAACTGAGCGCCAGCCGGATCGGTCGTAGTCGAGTCCTGGATAGGTGCCAGCACATCTCCCAGTTCGCCCGCTATAGCGGCTCCGGACGAGAGCGAAAGAAGCGCTAGCTGACTGAACCAGGCGGTCAAAATAATCGAAAAACTTTTCATTGCAATAGCTCGCTTGACGGTATCGTATTTGATGGCATGCACAACTTAGCCGGAGGTTCTACTCGCGGTCGCATTAGTCTCCTCAGGAAGTTGAAGTGCACGCCAGCGCTTGATTCCGCCAGCCATCGAGAGCACGTTCGAGTAACCCATCTTCTGAATATTGCAGGCAGCCAATGCAGATCGATAACCACCGCCGCAATAAAGCACGAGTTCGCTGGTTTTGTCGGGGATTCGCTTTTCGATGTCGCGCTCGATTATGCCTCGACCAATGTGGATAGCTCCGCGAGCGCGTCCTTCATCCCACTCATGATCTTCTCTCACGTCGATAAGAGTAAACGACTCTCCCTTCTCGAGCTTCGCCAGGACTTCTTCAGGTGTGATTTCAGTGATTTCTCCACGAATCTCGTTGACAAGCTTTTCGAACGCTTCGGAATGGTTCATTGCTTCAATAACCTTCAGTAACTCACGGACGGGCGCAAACAAACGACAAGGTGCCTTTCGGGCAGATGCCATGAGCCTATCAGTTTAGTGCATAAGCGTGAGAATGTAGCTGATTGTGATCTGAAAATTAGAGCAAGATTGAGAATTTGCCTGGCACTCCTGGATAAATGCGATAATCGCGTCCTTACAGGTAGGTTCGGCAGTCGCAAACGCAAAGATCGCGCGTGGAACGACTCAACTGCTGGAGGCAGATAGAGATGCTTTATACACGAAAAGAACAATCGGTCGAACTCTTTGGTAAGCGAGTTCCCGAGCCACGCGTACTCATGGATTTTCTTGGTTTCGAGACACATGTCAAGCAAATTCGCGATCGCAGAGGAGCAGTCATGCCGCCACTCTGGTATGACCACGCTTCCTATTACATCATCGATCTGCCGCCACAAAAGCTCTTCGCAACAGGCGAAGAAGTGGCGATTCCCAAGTTCATTAAAGCGCCCGACTACGAATTCGAAGTCGGTTGCCTGGTGACCAAATCAGCGTTGTTGACGACGCCGGAGGCAGCGCTCAGTTTCTTCAAAGAAAACTGCTATCTGACCATCCTCAATGACTGGTCGGCAAGAGACATTCAGATGATCGACATGCAGGGTCTGGGACCCGCTAACAGCAAGTTCATCGTCGGCAAGAGTGTCGGACCGGAGCTAGTTCCTGCCAGTGAGTTCGCTATGGATGAAAATGGCGTGATGGACTTGAAGATGGTGCTGCGAGTTAATGGTGAGGAACGCTCGAGCACCAACTACAATACGATTTATCATACACATCCAAACACTCAAGCCAAGCAAGCATGGAGCTTCCCGAGAATATTCACCTTCCTCGGCAAACAGAACATCGCTCTTGAAGCAGGTTATCTGATCGGCTCGGGAACGGTAGGAAATGGCTGTATCGCAGAGTTTGCTGCAAAAATGGATCCTGCCACCAACAAAGAAATCGAACCTGCCAAGTATCCATGGTTGCAAGATGGCGACACTGTCTCGATGGAAATCGAAAAAATCGGAGTACTGGAAAACAAAGTACGAATCAGAGAGTTAGCGTCAGTCAAGTAGACCTTGACGCATTAGCGAAAAACTAAAAGGGGTGACCACACTTGACAGTTGGTCACCCTTTGCTCATAGAGCCATTTTTTCAACAATCAAACCCACTGCCCTTGGGGGGATTTGAACCCTCAATCCCTTTCGGGCATCGCATTTTAAGTGCGACTCGTATACCAGTTCCGACACAAGGGCAAGTTAGCATATTGTACTC
>CAYTDR010000600.1:0-5434 GCA_964436185.1 uncultured Candidatus Obscuribacterales bacterium
CTTCCTAACTCCAGCAGCGACATCGAAATCCGTGTCAATGCTTTGAGCGAATACATATTTTTTCTGTCGTTCTGGACACAGAGCTTCAGGTCAGCGATAGCGGCCTCGTGTTGGCCCAGAGCAAGTTTGATTTCTGCTCGCTCAAACAGGTACGGTGCTCCTGGGAAAATATTGATGGCCTTGTCCAAGTAAAATAACGCTTTTTGAATGTTGTCACGACCTTTCTCGATGCTGGCAAGAAAGGCATTGGCGCCTGCATGATCAGGATCGGCTTGCAGCGCAACGAGTAGTATTTCTTCTGCTTCGTCTGTTCGACCTTGGTTAAACAGACTGACTCCTTTGAAGACGAGAAGATCGTTGGCTGATGGTTCGGATGAGCTTGTAAATTGGGGCATGGGGCCTACCTTTATCAAGGAAGCAACGCATTTCGCATTTTGGCAAATCAATGCATCTATAGCATTGCCTGGTTGGAATGATTCTACGCATGGTAGCGAAACTGATGCTCCGGTGCTCATTCGCACGGCCAGTACCGCGGTGGGAATTGAGTCTGTTACTCGTTATTGCAAACAGCTTGGCCGAAAGTACAGGGTAAAACCTACTGATAAACGACATTCAACAGTCCTGTTCTTATCGGGCACCATCGACCGTTCTAGTTAAGGTCAACAACATTTCGGAGCATGCGTGTAAAATGTTGCTTCTTCCCTTGGAATGGTTGGTATGAAATGCAGAGCATATCGCTATTGAACGATCATGTCCCTGTCAAAAGTGGTGGCATTGCAGATTTAGAACCTACATGGGCGTTCTACGAGCAAGCTGTCACCGCGCGGGAGGGTTAATCGATGCCTGGTGCGCAGAAGAAAATATACGCGCTCAGCCGTGCATCACGCTGCTATGAGTGCGACCAAAAGCTAGAAATAGATGCGCTTGTCCTGCTCAAGATTGAGAAAGATGATCGTGAGGTCAGCTGTCACAAATGTGCGGGTCTAGCTGATTATGTGATGGTGCCTAGTAAAAATGCAAAAGTTACCAACGTGGCAAAGAAGCATGCAAAGGACTTCTATGTGATCATGAAGTGGTCCGAGTTATGGAAATCGTACGAAAGACAGGGGATTCTCATTGATCCGACAGCGGCAAAGCAAGTCGAGGCGGAGTTGGGAATTCAGCTGTTGTGATGCATCGTTAGATCTATTATCAATGGAATGGCAAACTCTAATTGCGCTATTGCGCTTTCGAGTTCGCCATTCCATTTCGCTTCATCTTTAACTTGTACTGAACTCCGATTGATGGAACCTCGATGCCACCTTCGGTGACGTCACCTGGGCGGGCTCCTTCCTATACCAGGGAGTCAAGCCGGGCTTGAATACCGGATAGGTGAGTGCGTAGAATCGAGGTGCGAGCTTCATCCAATCCTGCATGGAGTTGAGACTCCAGGGCTGCTTTCTGGGCTTGTAATGCGGCTACTTCAGCGCGATGCTCAGGGCTGTTCCGTCTGTTGGACTCATTGTCAGCACCATTTCCGTTGCCGTTCTCGTTTCCGTTTCCGTTGCCATTCCGCTCTGGTGGCTGAATGCCTTCATGGGCTCTCGGGTTACTGTCGTGCCAATTTCTCCAACTGTCGTACCGCTGCTGGTCCTCTGGTCGAGCTGGAGGATTGCCACCACGAGACTCATGGGTCCGTTGCATGGCCTGGAGCATTACAGTATCGGAAACTCCAGTCTGGTCGTGTCTTGCACCCCACTGGTTCGACATATTACCGTTGGCATAGAAGCTGACGACGTGACCGCCGCCGGAGCCGCCGAGACCCGATGTACCCGTGAATAGTCTGTCGCCAGAGTGGACTACAGCGATGGACCAGCCGTTATTGTCTGTGCGGCTTTGTTCTCGGGCCCTGGCCAGGTCGCTTGCCGAGCGTATGACATTGATTCCATCTCCGGGCCGAGGAACGTATCCAGCTGGAAGCCAATCGGGTGACACGTTAACGAAGTTTCCTCTCAGTCCGGCAACTCGTCCCATTTCCGCGACACCAAGAGCATCTATACCGGCATCACTCGCTGTTTGTTGAGTAGTAAATCGGGCGTTGCCAGTTGCATTCGCGTCCAACCTGAATCTTCGATCTCCGCCTGCGTCAGTGTGTGTGAGATACTCACCGCGTTGTTGATGGTAGTGATTGAGCAAGCCAAGTCCTACGAGGTAGCTACCATATCCCATTCTGTTGCTGCCGCCATTTTGGGACCCTTGTGATTCTCTAGGCACACTGTTGATTGAGCCAGGTGGCAATACAGCGGTGAATTCTCTTCCTGTGACTGGATCTGTTCGAGTGTAGGTGCCGTGATTGACTAGTTCTCTCAAACCGGATGTGTACAGATCGGGAGAAGCATGCGCTAGTCCTTCTTGTACAGTCATGTTATTGCACCAACCTCTGTCGCCTTGATCGATGTCAGGTGGATGGGCTATGTTGTCTATTCCGTCTGCAAGGGCTAGATACCTGTTTTGATCGCTGATTCCAGATCTGGTACCATTGCGCGCATAATCGGCTTGTGGATCGGCAATGGCTGCAAGGTTTTCCAGTGATCGGGCATATTGCTCGGGCGTAATTTGTCCATCGCGCAGCCTTTGTTGGAACGCCGCCAGGTCTTCAGCTACCTCGCCCGCCAGAGGGTGGCCGTTCATAAAGTCCGTAATACGTCTAGTCGCTCTTTCTGCGCGCTGCTCTGGTGTTAATCCAGTCGTATCACCTGCGAATGGTCGATGAACATAGTCAACTGCTCTTGGAGTTGTTGTCGCGTCTGTGATACCGCCTGGATTGATGCTCCGCGATACTGGAACAGTTCCTGCAGTCGGTGACCCACTATGGGAAAAACCTAGCGACGGCCCACCAGTTGGTGGATTTGATGGCGATTCCAGACCTGCTTCGACTTGCGTGGTGACAGGGGGAACGTACGCTGCAGCGACTTCTACGGGGCCCGGCGCAAAGTTCAATGGTTCTCCGGTGGGCGAATTTACTGCCATCACAACAGCTGGTTCCACTCCTGGTTGAGTGCCATCGACGCAATCATCCTCACAAACAACTGGTTCATCCACTTCGTCCACATCTGTGTCGTTTCGATCAGTCAGATCGCCGAGCCCAGGTACGAAGTCTCGAATGTTTCGAAGCAGATTTTCAATGGACGGGACAGGAAGCTGGCCATTGTTTACTGAGTCGTTCCAGTTAAAGCCCAAGGCAGTTGCCATATTAATAGACGAATTTCTGATCGCATCCCAACCTTCAGAAATGGTTCGACTCACTGACTGTAATTCGGGATTGACGGAAGTAGTACTACTAATGCCGTCACTACCATTGTCGTCTTCAGGATGACCACCTATCTCTTCTGCAACACATGCAAAAAGGTGGTTGTTGAAATCACTACCAGCATCGGGCGTTGGTTGTTCAACGAAACTTGGTTGTTCATAGTAATCTTGCTGAGTAGTCATAGCTCAAGACCTCTTGCAATTCCGTCTGTCCGCACTGGAAGAATGACCTAGAAAATTTAGGCCCAGGCATCGAGTGGATTTAGTAAATGGGGAACTTTGCGGGAAATTTGTTTTTCGGGGTCCCGTCTCTTTCGATGTTTAGGATTATATTGAGGTGAATTGACGAAGTTCTGTCGAATGTCTGACCAACTTCTGGCAATATCAAAGCTACCTTTTTGTGCTTTTAGCGTCCTGCAGGCAATCCGCAGACTTACCTTCGTTTTTGCGCAAGCCTGATCACGGGAAATAGCAGTTTTGAATTCAAACTTTTCCGACGATCATTCCATGACTTTTCATCGACAGCTCTAAAGCTAATACACTTATCTGGACTATAGGTAAGATGTGATTTGGATGTTGGCTCTTGGCCTAAATCTCAGCGATCAAACCTGGATTTGCTCTAGACATACAGCAACGATACCGGACAGCTTAAGCATGCTAAGCTACGTTTTTAATCTCTGATCTAGATCTAGTATTCCAAGTCGTGACAAAGAGTCTAGGAACAGATACGTAAGTTTCATTCATGAATCTACTATCTTTGATTCTTGATCTTCTTATTGAGCTTGTTCTACTTCTTTTTCTTGATATTTTTATTGCAAGAATGAAGTTTGTTGCTGGCACCCGTTTCTGCCGAGCATGCCAGTGGGTTTTAGGGACGAAGGAGGAGCACATCGTGCTCGTGCTAAGAAACTAGCTGTTCACGACTCCGCAAAGATGCTGACGCGGTCCTCCAGGACCAAGGAGTCCACGCTAGCCAAAAAAGATTACCGGCTGCAACGGCAGCAATCATCGGACACCGGTGCTAAGGAGTGCATCGTCAGCTGAGAACACGGAGCTGAAACTAACTGTTTACCCGCTGTAGGGTAGCAACCATCGGACACTGGTGCAAAGGAGTGCATCTTCAGTCGAGAATATCGGGGCTGAAACTAACTGTTTACCGGCTCTGCAGGGGCGACAGGCATTGGCGCGGGCGGACGGACGCTGCTCATAACATTGGCATACGTTCCCGGTGCCACAAGACCCGTGAGCGCCTCGGCTGCAATCAGCTCAAAGACGTACATAATTGTGCAGACAGTCTGCGGGTTGTCGAAGCATTGCTTTACAAAAGGCGCAGTCGCAATAAATAACGACCTATCAGGCGAGGTAACAACACAATAGTCTTGTTCATCAAAATTCAGGCAAACCCACTCCCACTCGAACTCTCGAACAATCTGAGTGCCCCATACCGCACCCAGTCCAAGGGCAATTTCAACCGATTCATTGCCATCGGGCTTGCGAATGCCCCTTTTGTAATCGTTCTGCAGTTCATGCACCACATAATCCAAATGCTTGACGATAGTGGCAGGCGTAGTGTCGCGACTCTTCAGCTCCAATAATTTGAAGCCATAGTGGTTGTCCGATTTCATATCTGACGATTCTTGTCGGGTCAAAGGCCTTTCTTCAAACTTCATATACTGTTCTCACCTGATTCGCTTCCTGTCTGCGGTTTGTAGGACATATCTTAATACATCCAAGCGCGCCATTTGCTCGATATCTTCTTTCAATTAAACTATGCTTCGGATACTGTTTTGTCAATGGGTTTCGTGACGGGATTTATCAAGAGATCTGTACCTCGGAATCGCTTGGATTGTTGCTTTTTCCAAACATCCATCCCATAACTACGAAGATGCCCGGTATCGCAATCACAGGAAACCAGGCAAGGAAAATCAACGGCAGTCCGGAGAGTGCAATGAGCCAGCCGGTGCAAGTCCTATGCTCAAACAAAAATCCTAACCGTGATGGTGGCACATGCGGCATCACATCCGTTGTTTGCATCAGTTGTCTACTGGGTAAGGCGAACGGCTTTTCTATGGAGTGATGCTCTCCCGCCGGCTCGGAGTTATCCCTGTCGATCTTCTGAACTGATGTTTCCACTTTCGTAGTATTC
>CAYTDR010000601.1:0-1332 GCA_964436185.1 uncultured Candidatus Obscuribacterales bacterium
AGCACCATTGTTCATTCCCCCGGATTTGATCTCCACGCGAACTCGTTTGTCTTTCTTAAAGCAATAGCGGCCGCCGCCGGACTTAAGTTCGTTCTTTTTAATGCCTTGAAAATGAGAATCAAACGCATAGTCATGCATCGACTCTACCTGGCCGTGCATAGAATTGACGTACGATAGACCGGACTGCCACTTCTGGTCCTGAACGACCGAGTCGACGTATGCTGCTTCTGCCGAAAGCAGATCATCATTGGCATGGACTGGCGCAGCCGAAGAAAAAACGATTGTACACATAAGAGCTAACGGAATGATGCTCTTCAGCATGGTTAAGACATTCATCGCATAACAGCTCTGATTATTTTCGGTAGTCAGCCTTTCAGCAGTTTTCTTCAAGTACGTAATGTCCTGGCAGGCGCCTTGCAGATTGGAGATCGGAGCGCGTCGATTGCGTCCGGTGCTCCATATATAAGAGTTCAACGTGGACAGAATTGCCATGGTCTTGTTGAAATTGTTTAGCAGAATGTTTGTCCCAATCAACTGAAGTGCACCTTGGTTGCTAGAACCATTTAGGCAAGGTGTGATTATACCAGTCGAAACTTTTTGCACGCAGTCATGTGATTTAACTGCGGGTAACCAATCAACTGCTACCAGATGGGCACTGTGAGATCCATCAACTTACCGGGCGCCTGGCAAGGCATACATCGCCTGGCGCAAAGGACCTGATGCTTCGTTTCATATCTCAGAGGGATGTAACATTAAGTCAGTCCGTGTTCGATCAATTCGCTTGCGCCCTAATGCTGCATTTCATTATCTCACTGAAGTGCATCATTAAGTTCGGAGCGGGTTCAATCAATGTCAGGTCGGTATCACTTTGTCAGCTTGCATAGATTTAATGCTGGAAACCGGATCCATTTGGGGCTGCCCGAGGGCAGCGGTCGTAAAGAATGAGGTTTCATGATGCGTAACACAGTTTTTGCCAAATCAGGGCACAAGTAAACCTTGCTCAGGTAGAACCAGCCCGTTCGGATTTTTAGAGAGCTGCCGTCAAGGCAGCTCTTTTCGTTGGGGGCTTTGCAAATATAGATTCGTTTGATACACTCGTTGTATAACGAACGTTCGAAATAAAAAAAGAGGAGCCAATGCCGAAGATAGTCGACCACAACGAATACAGGAGGACGCTTCTCAAGGAGAGTTTTGAATGCTTCGCCCGAAAGGGATACTCGGTCGTTACGATGCGGGAACTGTCCAAGCATTTGGGTGTTTCGACCGGTACGCTATACCACTACTTCCCAAGCAAGAAGGCTATCTTCGAAGCAGTGGTGGACTACATTGCTG
>CAYTDR010000601.1:1342-5433 GCA_964436185.1 uncultured Candidatus Obscuribacterales bacterium
TACATGATTGCCAGAGGTCACACGCACTCCGCAAGAGTGGACGCATTGTTTTCCTTCCTAGAGGAGCATGGTGACTACCTGGCTAAGCAGATGGTAATCTTCGTCGACTTTTACAGGCAGCATGGTGCCGATGAAGCCGCCACCAACCCCAGTATCACGCGGGCGGTGGCGAGATTCAGGGAGTTTATCCAATTTTACCTGCAAATAGACGATCCGGAGCTTGTCACGATGGTTGAGTGTCTCTTGAACGGATATGTGCTCGTGATCATGGGTCCTCATGCGCATTTCTCGATAAAGAACCAGTCAGTGTTATTGAAAAAACTCTTGGAGAGCTATCGATCTGCATGATTTGCGGCTTCTCCTGCTGATTCCTCGCCTTGAATGAGGAGGCAATGAAATGAACAGTTTTGTCCAGGCGATAAAAAGATTTCTCGAGCGAGAAACGCGAGTCGACAGCCGGCGTTCCATAATAGTCGTAATTGTCGTTCTTTCCGTCTCATTCTTTGGTTGCGGGCTAGTTCACTGCGCTTCCTTCGGTGACATTCCATCCGGCAGCCGGCCCCAGTCGGACATCAAAAGTTGCTTGAAACCAATTTTCGGGGCCATGCATTTTTCGGAAGACAAACAGCCTGCGCTGGTTTCAACGAGACCTGCACAAGCATCATATGTGGCGGCACTGGGTAGACTCGAGCCGCTTGGTGAGGTCCGCAATCTGTCGGTGCCGGGGTTTCTCCGAGACGCACGAGTAGATCACCTGTATGTGCGCGAAGGAGATACAGTCGAGGCCGGACAATTTATTTGTAAGCTTGATACCGCGCGCAGGCTCGAATCCAGTTTACGAGAAGCCGAGCAGAACATCCGCGTTTCGGTGGCGAGATTGGAGCAAGTGAAGACCGCTGCCAAGCCCGCATCCATAAATTCTCAAGTGCACCGCATCAAGAGTCTCGATTCTGATAGAACGGAGCGAATCACAGCACAGAAAGCTGCAATCGCAAGAGCCTTCTCCCAATTGGAATATGCCTCCGGCGAGTATGATCGTTTTCACAATCTGTTCAATGTGGGCGCCGTAAGCGCGTCCAGTCTGGATGGTAAGAAAGCTGAGCTGAGACGAGCGCAAGAGAATCTTAATGAGTCCAAGGCGGAACTCGATAGATTGGATCATTCTCTGGGAGAGGGTATCGCGGTTGCCAGATCCGACTTGCAGCAGTTGTCCACTGTCAGGCAGGTGGACATTGATGTTGCGAAGGAGGAGCTTAGCTATGCCCGTGCAAACGCGGCGAAAATTAAGACCGATCTCGACATGACATTCCTGCGTGCACCCAGAGACGGCAGAATCCTGAAGGTTCTCACGAAGGAAGGCGAACAGATTGGACAGAGTGGTGTAGTAGAGATTGGCGATACCAAAAATATGGTGGCAGTGGCGGAGATCTACCAGACCGACATTCCTTTAATCAAAATCGGCCAGGAGGCCAATATCACCGGTGATGCCTTTGCTGGAGCAGTCAAGGGGTATGTGTATCAGGTAGGTTGCAAGGTTGAGAAGCAGAAAGCCGGCTCTGACTCTCCCGATTCTCCTCAGGACAGGCGCGTAGTTGAAGTGAAGCTGTTGTTGGACAGACATGGCAGCAAGATTCTTCAAGGGCTGACTGATCTGGAGGTGGAAGCACGAATCAAGGTAGCTGACGCAAGCCGACGATAGCTTAGTTAGTCCCGAGCCTTGTGTATTCGTGCAGCCTAAACGCACAAAAACTTAGAAGGAGGTGAGAGAAGAATGGGTATCAAGATGCCGCTGGCATGGTATCAAATGATGCGCGAAAAGGTTCGATTTCTTCTCGCTATTGCTGGTATTGCCTTTGCAAACGTTCTTATCTTCACTCAGCTTGGCTTTCTTGATGCGCTTTTCGATGGGGCGGTTCGTCCCCATAACAGTCTGGTTGCGGATGTGGTGCTAACCAACCCGAGGCAGCCCACGTTCTTTTCTCCGCAGAGTTTCTCCAGAAGGCGACTTTATCAGGTGCTCAAGTATCCTGAGGTGTCATCCACAAGCGGCGTCATGATGCACAGCATGCTCTGGCGAAATCCGGTCACGCAGAAGACCAGAGCAATTCAGGTTTTCGGAATTGATCCGGGGCGGCTATCCTTTTCCTTTCCGGAGCTTCAATCCAACCAGGGCAAACTCAAGCTTTCCGACCGCGTTCTATTCGATGGCCGGTCCAGACCGGAATACGGTCCGATCGTTGACATGCTCGAGAAGAATCCGGAGCTCTGGGTCGAGTTGAACGACAGGCACGTGAAGGTGGTAGGAACCTTTTCTCTTGGTGCCTCGTTTAGCGCTGACGGAAATGTAATTACGAGCGAATCAACATTCAGGCGGCTCTTTCCGAACCTGCCGGACAATCAGATACATGTCGGATTGATTCGCTTGAAGGAGGGTGTTGATACAGAGCGGTTCGCTGAGCGATTGAGGACTGACTTTGGTCATGATGTCGCTGTCAATACCAAACAACAATTGGCACAACTGGAAAAAGGCTATTGGGCAAAGAGCACGGGAGTAGGTTTTGTCTTTGGGCTGGGAGTCTGTGTCGGTTTTATCGTCGGTCTGGTAATCGTCTATCAAATTCTCCACGCCGATGTGGCCGACCATCTGGCCGAGTACGCCACGCTCAAAGCGATGGGCTACACGGACGGCTATCTAGCTCGCGTACTGATTGAAGAGGCGCTGATTCTCGCCTGTCTTGGTTTCATTCCTGGCTATTTGCTCTCAGTCGCGGTTTACAGCATAGCCATGCATGCGACCTTGATACCGCTCAGCATGACACTTGTGAGAACTTCGCAAGTATTTCTGCTCACCGTCTTGATGTGCCTGGCATCTGCCCTGGTGGCATCGAAGAAATTGCGACAAGCTGATCCAGCCGAGATTTTCTAAATGTCAGAGGAGGAGAGGGCGATGAACGGTAATAGTTTTCACATGGACGAAGGTTTGCCGCAAGTCCTTGCAGCCGGCTCACTTTCCTCCCCCTTTGCTACCGGCATCGTAGGTGGTGGCGACGGCGCTTGTCCGCAATCGAGATCGGTCGTCTCCATCTCTCATCTAAATTACAGTTTTACAAACGGGTCGATAAAGCAACAAGTTCTGTTCGACGTCAATCTGAACTTTCATGATGGCGAAATCACAATTCTCACGGGACCTTCCGGATCGGGCAAGACGACGTTATTAACGCTGATTGGCGGCTTGAGAACATGCACGGACGGAGACCTCACGGTGCTGGGTCATAATCTTGTCGGTGCCGACAATCGGCAAGTAGTGAAAGTTCGCCGGCAGATCGGATTCATCTTTCAGGCTCACAATCTCATGGACTTTTTAACAGTGGAGCAGAACGTGTCGATGTCTCTGGCACTGCAAGAGAATCTGACAGAGAGGCAGCGGCAAGCGATGGCCGACCATGTTCTTGCGCAGGTGGGGTTGAAAGAGCATAAGAAAAAGTATCCCAGTCAGCTGTCAGGTGGGCAGAAACAACGCGTGGCAGTGGCAAGAGCGCTTGCGCCGGCTCCCAAGTTGGTGCTTGCCGACGAGCCGACGGCAGCTCTGGATAAAGAGTCGGGGCGAACAGTCGTGGAGCTGATCGGTCAACTTGCTCGAGAGCAAGGGGCGACCATTATCCTTGTCACACACGATAATCGCATCCTGGATGTGGCAGACAGGATTCTGCAGATGGAAGACGGTCGAATGATCCAGGTCTGAATTTTCTTCCTGCAAACAGAACAGCCCAGCTTTTGGCTGGACTGTTCTGCTTCTTCGACTAGGGCAAAAATAAGTTTGTAGTGAGATCAGGCGGATCTATTGCTTGATTCAAAAATTGGCGGGGGAGGGAACTGTTGCCATTGGAGAGTCTTGAGAGTCTCGTTGGTCGCTCGATCAAACTTCTCCATTTGACTTTGTGGTGCTGAGAAGTGCAGCTCTCGAATTATCTTGCCATCTTGATAGCAATCCAGAAAGACGGATAGATAATGGCGTCTGCTGGAAGAGTCGAACCACCAGATAGCCAGAGTGTTTCTTCCTTTGATTGGACCTACCTCAGCGCGTTCAACTA
>CAYTDR010000602.1:0-5430 GCA_964436185.1 uncultured Candidatus Obscuribacterales bacterium
GGGAACAGTCGCATTAGTGGGCACAACAATGGCGCTTTCTCGCAGTCAGAAAGTGGCAGCGATGTTCGAGCGCTCGCTTGGTGGTTACGGCAACGGTGGCGCGCGTATCGCAGGGGCGGCCACCTCTGCAGTCGCTGCTCCCCTGTACAGGCATTATGGATACGAGCTAGCGACAGGAACGAATGAGTCGTGGGTTGATACCGGAGTGCATGTACTCGGATCGGTGGCAGCCGCTGAGGTGGGTTCAAGAATCGTAGGACGCGGAAGCATGCTCGTCGGCGGACCAGCATCCGGACCTGGTCGTTTCCATGCGTTCGACAAAACCACCTCAGCACAATGGTACGCCCACCAAGGCTACGAAACCACCGGAAAGCTTGCCGGTGTACTCGAACGAGCCGGATTCCAAGGCGAAGCTAAAATCCTGGCAGAACTGGCACCAACAACCTCCATCACATCAGAGCAAGCACTGCGCGCAATCGAGGCGGCAGAACTGACTCATGCTCGCGTGGGCACAGTTGCGGCTGCCATCTCAAGCCAGACAAAAGCAGCGGAGCGACTCGGACATACTGCAATTCAAAGAGAGGTTGCTGAATCTAATTTGTCATCGGCCGTTCTAGCCACCCCGCAACAACTAGCTAGAAGTCGCTCGCTACGGGGATTTGGCGGTGCAGCAGCAACTGCCACCATATACAATAGCACCTCCACAGCGTGGGACATTCATAATACTCGCACCAATCGAGAGACAGGTCAGAAGTACTCGATTCTCGAAGCTCTGCAAGAGGCTCATTTGCCGACTGTGGACACCGGTGTTTCACGGGGAGCCGACATGACCGCTTCGGTTCTTCTAGGCACTGCCGGAGAATCACTTCTGGCTGGTAAGCTGCTCAAAACCGGTGCCATATATTCATACTCTCCTGCTCAAGGCCAGATGCGTACTTTCCTTCACAACACTCCGGTCTCTCCACTAGCATGGAATAACTGGGGCGCACGAGCATTCTCGGGACCGACACTTGGTGGCGCTGGCACACTGGGCGCGACCTTGTTTGCTCCTGCGGCCGGTTCATTACTTAGCGATACTGATAGATCAGTGCAATACAAAGAGATGTGGAAGAACATTCAAACGCCAATTACCGATATGCCGAGACAACGGTAAAAGGAGTGAAACGGGAGTTATCATCCGTTGTTCAATAATTAAGCCCGTGTGAACGCGCACTCGTTGCCAAGCAGCTACGTGTATCATAGTCTAATTGACGTTCAGCGGGCTGCAGATTCGAAGGCAGTAACGCAGAGGCTAGATTCCTTCACTGCAAAAGCATTCTAAATGACTGAAGAGCTCAAGAAGCAAATTAAGATTTCGGCACGGGCTGGAGCAAGTGAAGGAGAGATTGCTGAAAGTCGGCTGTCGAAGCTCGACGATAATAGCTCGAGAATTGAGACGCGGCACTCTGAAATTCCGAACTTCGGGTATCGTTATCTGTTTATTGAAGTGGTTGGTACTGGTGGAACCGGGACCGTCTACAAGGTTCGTGATTCGCAGACGGATGCAATTCTGGCAATCAAGGTTCTCAAATCGACTCTGCAAGACGACCAAACTGCATTGAAACGATTCGAGAGCGAATGCATCGCTCTGTCTCGACTAACCGATCCGAACCTGGTCTCGATATTCGATCATGGCATCACCCCTGATGGCAAGCCATACCTGGTCATGCAATATGTCGAAGGAGAGACACTGGCTTCTTTTCTGGCGCGAGAAAAGTCGATGGGACCATTGCAGTCTATCGATCTGTTCAAGCAGATTTGCGAAGCACTTGCTCATGCGCATGAAAAGGGCATCGTGCATAGGGACTTGAAACCGAGCAACATAGTGGTCACTCACGCCGAAGGTTCTACCGTCTCCATTAAAGTCGTCGACTTCGGTCTTTCAAGAATAATCGAATCAGCAACCGGCAAAACAAGCAACATCACACAGTCGTCCGATCTCTTCGGTACGCCTGCTTACATGAGTCCTGAACAGTGTCAGGGTAAGAACTGCGACCATCGATGCGATATATACTCGCTCGGTTGCATCATGTATGAGGTTCTGACCGGGTCTCCACCATTCACGGCTGAACAACCCATCCAGCTGGCAGTCAAACACGTCTCAAAGTCGCCGTCCCAGTTTCCTGCCGCCATTGCTAAGCAAGAGATGATGGATAGCTTGGAGTCGATCACACTGCGATGTTTGGAGAAACAAGCTGGTGATAGATTTCAATCGATGGATGAATTGAAACGCGCTCTATCAGACGTCTCTTCAGGACCCAGGATAGCGTCAGGAGTGCGGAGAGCCACCAACCATTGGTGGGTTTGGCTCGACGGACTACTAAGAGGCTCTGGTAGCGTACCGTATCAAACGTCGAGGTTCGCTGACTGGTGTTCGCTATCAGTGGTTTCGCTCTATCTTTCGTTAGTCTATTTGCTCCTCGGAGGAGCATTCGACAGCCTCGCAATCGTAACGCCATTATCGAATAATTTGTCTGCGTTTCAGACGTTTGTGTGGGTAAACCTGGTGGGAGTGGTGTCACTGCCTCTCCTGACATATCGACTGTTCAAGATGCTGGAAGGACCTGAGGCCGAACAGATTTATCTGGATGGTGTTCTTCGGCTCGCTGTCTGCTCCGTGCTGGCTATCACTGGAGTGTCGCTGTTTGCGATGTATACGATGAATCTGGATTTGAGCAGTGGTGCAATCGGCTACCTGGCATCATTCCTGGCTCTTACCTTCCTCTTCTTTCTGTATCTGTACATACTTGTCCCTGTCGTTGGTGGCACTGTGCGCGTTGTGCTCAGCTTTAATGCCCCTCCGAACCAGCGCCCATCAATGAAGTTTGCCCTGGTTCAATATGGAATTTCCGCCGCGTTGATCGTCGCGTCCTGTTCGATTTTTGGAGTTACTTCCTCGCCGCTCTGGTATCAAACTAATGCGGCACTTATTTCAGATCGGGCACCGATGGTCTCGATGGCTCTCCTGGAGCACGGATTGATCGGCCTGAAGGACGCCAGGTCAAGGCAAGACTTATCTGGCTTGAAACTGTTAATCGCCCTGCGCTCGGCTCGGTCAAAAGAGGAAGTACTGCAAGCATTGAAGTCAGTTCCTGACACCGCCTTGTCCGCTGAAGATCTGTCGTACAAAGCAAAACTATACGCCTCCTTTGGCGAACCCGAGCTGGCACTCAAGGCGCTGGATGAGTGCGCCCAAAGAGGTCTCGACTATGACAAAGCTAAATATCTTGCTCAACACGCTCTTATAAATGAAAAGCTGGGCCGGTTCGATCACGCAATCGCCGACTATACAAAGGCTCTTCAACAAAAGCAGAATTCTCTGGAGAGCTTGCACATCGGTCGTCATCGTGCAGTTTTGGAGGCAAAATTCAACAACTTCAAAGCAGCACATGCCGATCTCAAAGCTGCGCAATGGGGCGCCATTGATAGCTGTGCCGTAGACCTCGTAACTCAGAGTATCGTCGCTGAAATGGCTCATGAATTTCAAAGCGCAAGACGATATCTCAAAGACGCAAATCATGAACCGAGTTGCCCTGATGTTATTCAGTTGTACATCGATACTAAGCTGGGAGTAGCACCGCGTGAATCGATCAAGAGTTTGACAGTTAATCCCGAAACAACGGAGAAGCTAAATGTGGAGCTGTTCGATCAACACACTCGCTTGCCACTTTCATGGCAGCCGTTGCCCAAGAAATAGCCAGTCGCTAATGCTTAAATCAACTGGCGAGTAACAACCAGCTACCAAACGCCCCATATATAGTGGTATTTAATGGTTTCAGGAGAACGGAATTAATCTGATCGATGGAATACGAACTGCGCAAGAAGAAAACAGAGCTGCGGGAATCGGATGACGATTGCAATAGTTCCTTTGAATCGAAACTGGCTGACGATCCGGAACACGAACTTGCTGAGGAAGTGGAATCTCCACTGGCGACGATGCCGGACATCGGTATCAAATATGAGGTCTTGAGTCTCATTGACAGCGGAGGTATGGGCAGGGTTTTCAAAGTCCGCGACAAGAGCACCAACACCATCCATGCCGCAAAACTTCTGAGTGCTGATTTAGTAAATGATCCATCTGCAATCAAGCGGTTCGAGAAAGAGATAGCGACCCTTTCCAAATTAGACAGCGATCGGGTGGTCGCTATTCACGACTATGGAGTGGCAGCGGACGGAACACCGTTTCTGATCATGGAGTTGGTGAATGGCGAATCCCTGACATCACTTCTGGCCAGGGAAGGAGCGCTCTCGCCGGAAAAGTCGATTCCAATTTTCATTGACATCTGCCAGGGATTGTCGCACGCACACCGCGCAGGAATAATTCACAGGGACCTCACCCCCGACAATATATTAGTCACTACCAGCGGTGTAGGCCCTGCTGGTGTTGCAACCTCAGCCAAAATCATCGATTTCGGAATTTCAAGAATCTTCCACGATGTCTCAGGAAAGACCGCCGGCATAACTAAAACAGGCGAAGTGTTCGGAACTCCCACTTATATGAGTCCGGAACAGTGCGAAGGAGAACGAGTCGACTTTCGCTCCGACATATATTCGTTAGGCTGCATCATGTATCAAGCGTTGACAGGAAAGCCTCCTTTCGAGGGCGAGAACGCTGTACAGATCGCGTTAAAGCAAATATCCGAGCGACCGTCAGGGTTTGGGTTACCGTTGGCGCCCGCTCGAGAGTTGCTCGCCAAACCATCGAGTATGAGAGTTCTCGAAATGATTGTGCTGCGCTGCTTGAGCAAGAATGCAGCGAAACGATATCAGTCGGCTAACGACCTGAGGCAACACTTGTTGGTAGCCCAAGGCAGTCCAGATCGAAGGGTCTACCCTAACTTTCCGGCTGAGTCCTTTTTGTGGACAATGTCCTTGCTCTCGATGCTGTTTTTATTCATAACCTGCTTGTGCGCGAGTGACACCACGGCAACTTATGCTCCAAGTGGAGTAATACTATGGACCTCTGATAGCGCAAGGACCATGAGAAACGGTCTGTTTAGCGCTTTTGCGGGATTAGGCTCCATGTTGTCCTTTGTGATTCTGCCGTGCTTTCTGTTTTACTACGCAAAAGCGATGTACCGCAAACCACCGAATCCAGGCGCTGAGTCCTCCTTTGTGCTCGGCTGTTTTATGATGTCAGTACCGGTGAGCGGGCTGGTTATGTTCGGACTGCCTACTACGGTGTCCAATCCGAGTTCGAACGTATTTCTTATTGCCTCCTCCATCGCCGCCATTTTGTTCCTTTGCAGCGTCACCATAGTGGTGGTGCTTCTGGTATCGAAATTGGTTGCAGGTTTGGTGAGGATTTGCGCTCCCAAGCACACTCCAGGACGCCTTATAAACTACTGCCTGGTGACGACGATTGTTCTGGCAGCAACGATGATTTTCACC
>CAYTDR010000603.1:0-5429 GCA_964436185.1 uncultured Candidatus Obscuribacterales bacterium
GAGCTCTTTGACCAAGGCTTCCATCCGCGCGTAGTCACCCCGGACTATTGGCGGAAAGTTCGTGCTGAACAACCTCCCGATTGGATCGGGACGTCGATCCGGCACCGTGAGCATGCCGAACTTGCTTGTAATGAATGGCAACCTAGCTGCCATCGAATCGCTTGCAAAGCCAATGACAAAATTAGCCAGATGAAAAACTACGAAGAGTGTAAGTAATGTGCCACGAGCGATTTTTCCCTTCAATTGCATCAGCCAGAGAAAAAGAAAGCAATTTCCCAGCACCACCAACGGTATCGCATAGATAGTGTAGTGAACAGCTACATGACGCCCGAACATAGGCCAGACTATGAATGCCAGAACAGAGAAACTGAACAAAAACACCGCATGAGACGCATCCAAAATCTTCGATTTGAAGGCAAGAAGAAATCCTGCCAGAGACAAAGTGATCGGAATCAAGCCAAAGGCGGTGAGGAAGTAGCCGATCCCTTCGCTGACGGGGACGTAAGCGGATGTATATAGCGACAGAAAGTTCGTGCGAAGGATGCTCGTCAAAAACAGAAATCCGACTGTTCCAAGAAAGATGGCTGATGTGACTCCGACCAGCAACCATCGAGCGAACGGACCTTTAACGAATGCGAGTAGACTCTCTTTCCTGACGCGAGAAAGATAGATTTGGTGCACGAGAATCGAGGCGGCCAGCGCGAAAGCCAGATAGAAGAAATGTCTGCGCACAATTGCCGCCACTGCCAGGCAAATGCCTATCGATACGATGGTTTTTCGGCTGAGCTTCGCACTGTCACGGAGATATAGCGCCAGAGCTAACCAGATTACAACGGCTGACGAGTAGTCCGGATATCCTCTCAGGGCGGGCGCCCAGGCAGTCGGCGTCACCAGCATGAGCAAGACTGTAGACCACTGGGCCAGGTTAACCGCACCAACTCTAGTCGAAGGGACTGAGATCTTGGCTATCCATCCAAGAACAAACGCGGCGGGGACGAGGTAGACCAAAACATTGGAGAGCACGAATACTGTTCTGCTGGCACCGAACGCGATGGCGAACGGCACGAGCGGCACGGCGAAGAGGAAGTTGTACAGCAGTTTGGTTGAATAAGCCACGAGGACGGGCGTTACCATTGGGCTCTGGGCCAGTTGCTCTCTGATGAACCAGGTCATCATCCGGTTGTTATTTTAGTCACTCCAGTAGAGCGCATACTCGTGTGACATGTACGAGATGGTCAGGCAGGCAGCAAGAGTGAGCGCTACTGCCAGTAAAGCTGCGTCCCAGCGGTTCACCCCCGCTATCGGAAGAACTGCATTCCCACTGTCTTCCAGTTGACTCGAGGTCATTGTCAGTTTCTCATGGGGTTGATCCATGAATCCGTTCTAGTAGGCAGGGATAATAGGCTTCACACCTGTAGTTTATTTTATCACCGGCTCCAGAACGGCAAAGAAACAAGGCGAAACAAATTACAGACCATATATCTGTAGGAAATTACTAAACCTGTCGGGTTTGATTCAGACTTTGCTCACGCGATGAGCAAAGCTCTTACTCGTCTTTGGCGGCGTCTTTGGAATCGTCTTTGGAATCGCTGAAGGGTTCGAAAAATACTTTTCGCCCAGCCAATAGAAAGAGTGCGAGCGCCAACCATCCAAAACAAATTGTAGCTAAGATAGGCCACGTAGTCTGATAACCGGGCATTTGGCACTCCTCAATGATCCTGTACTCATACTGATTTTATAACCAGTTGACTGCAATCGAAAACAATGTTCCCGTCTCTGAGACAGATTATAAACATTTGAAGCGGTACACAGGGGATGGCTAATGTATTATAGTCCCCTTGTAATTTAGCCACAGCCATAGACACATCCGGAATTTGGGCTCATGGCTACCCATCCGAACTGTGACTTCTGGCCAAGGGAGTTAGATATGAAACCATCTAGACGTTACCTTCCCCTTTCCACAGCTATATTGCTGATTGCGACAACAGGCAGCGCATTCGCGGGCTCAGCACTCGACCCATACGCCCATATTGCCGGACCTAAGCAGGAAACGAAGAAGCAGAAAGACGAAGATGATGCTCCTGTTATTGATAAGGTCTCGAAGCCAACTACTTATGTGACGTCGCCGATGGGAGATCTCTCAGAAGGTAAGCAACTGTCTCCCAAGCATGTCAAAAATGGCGGCAATAAAGACGATGGTGGCGGCATCATGGGGGCGGTCCTCTCACCCTTCAACTCCGCCTCCAAAACATTTAAGAGCGGCGCAAAGGCATCAGGCGGAGCCTTCAAGGTATTAGGTAAAGGATTTAAATCGACCACTGGCGCAATCGTCGATGGCACCCAGTCGGTTGGCAATAAGGTTGCCAGTTCCGTGCCTAAACGCGGTCAATCATCGGCAGGCAAGTCCTCTGCCGGCGTAGAAGACATGTATATGGACAGAGCGACTAAGACGATCGAAGGTCTTGCCGATGCGGACTCTGTGAAGAAAATCGTCAACCAGGACCCAAAGAAGGCAAAACCAGGCACCAAGACAGCCTTTCTGCCCCCAGCGAAGCGCGGCTGGAAATCGAAAGTTCCCAATCCATTGGGTTCTATGAAGAAGCTGACTCCCCCGCTGTTGTCGCGAAAGAGTAAGAATAATGATCCTGTAACGCCCAGCGGATTCTATGAAGGCGCAGAAGAGGCCCAAATAGCTAAGAACCATCCCGAGCAAGCAGCGCCATTGCCTACTCAAGACAAAAAACAGAAGAAAACAACTCTCGCCAGTTCGAACGGCTCTCCAGAAGACAAGAAATCACGCTTCGGCATCTCGCTCTCCAATCCGCTCAAGAATGTATCGCTCAAGAAGCCGTCAATGCCAGGATTCCTGGGAGGCAAATCTTCGGTAGCATCGAAACCGAAAGAGAAGAAAGAGAAAGAGTCCAAAGAAGATTCGAAGTGGGAGAAGATTGTGAGTACGCCTGCGGACGATTTGCAGCGGAAGATGGATCAAGTAGCGAACCGCCCTCAACAAACTCAACAGCCTCAACACGACCCCAAAGTCCCTGGCACACCAAATAAAGTGGCAGCGGCGACAGCCAAAGAAGTTAAACCAACCGTGGTGCAACCGAAAGAGGTTCAGCCCCATACTGCCAAGATCAAGGAAGCTAAAGGTAAACCGGTGGTGGCTAAAGGTGCCGATGACGACAGCAAGCTTTCATCGGTCACTTCCGCTGTGGGTAAGAGCTTCTCGAAGCTCAACTTCCTGAAGCATGATAAAGACGACCATGCCAAAGACAAAGTCAAAACCGCCAGCAAGACGAAGTCGCACTGGGAAGATCTCTAACTCCATGATCAGTGCCTGGTGATTGTGATGCAATCATTTGGTATCACTCGGGTATCATGTTGACTATGCGGACGCGTCCAATTAAACGAACGTCCGGGTCGAACGCTTCGCGCCGCTCGTGGTGCATAGTGCGCTTTTAAAGGAACTGTCATTCCATGACACAAGAAACTCCGGTTCTTGATGTTCGGCTGCGGCAAGCCGTGCGACCGGTCTCAATAATCGAGTCAGTGAAGCTTAATGCCATTCTCGGTATTCCGTGTATTCTGGCTTCCGAAACCTTTCAACATACGGGTAGTTTCAAGTTCCGCGCTGCATACAATACCGCTCTTCACTCTCCTCACAGACATCTTGCTACCGCATCGTCAGGTAACTTCGGACAGGCACTGGCTTATGCCTGCAAGCTCCTGGGAAAATCGTGTACGGTCGTGATGCCGAACAACTCCAGTACTGCGAAGGTTGATGCTGTTCGTTCCTTCGGTGGTCTGGTCGAGTTGGTCGATGTTGGAGCGAAGACACGAGAGACCTGGTTGAAGGAAGTGGTTCAAGACCTGGTTGATGTGGAGATCGTTTCTCCTTTTGATGACGAGCGTGTCATTGAAGGCAACTCGTCGATCGCAGACGAGATCATCGATCGGATTGATGGATTCGACTGCGTCGTCGTCCCCATAGGTGGTGGCGGGCTCAGCTCTGGAGTTATTCGTGGTTTTCAACGGCGCGGAGTCGAAGTGGAGATACTGGGCGCTGAGCCTGCTCTGGGAAATGACGCGAGCCGATCTCTGAGAGAAGGAGAGTTGCTCAAAAATAGTACCGAACCACAAACAATTGCAGATGGTGCAAGAACGATCAGCCTGGGAAAATTGAACTGGCCGATCCTCGAAAGTGGCATCACGAAAATTTTTGAAGTCAATGAGGATACCATTGAAGAAGCTGTTCGTATGCTCTTTCTCTACGCAAATCTAAAGGTCGAGCCGACCGGAGCGCTAACAACGGGCGCTGTGCTAAGCAATCGCTCATACTTTCAAGATAAGCGACCTGTCCTCATCATCAGCGGTGGCAATGTCGACCCGAATGTCTACGCCAGATTGTTGTCGGCGACCGACAACAAATCTTGAGTTTGCCGATAGCGGCGACGTCGTTGTCTCGCGGTAATTGAGCGATGACAGCATCGTCCAACCTCGACTGAGTTCTGTACGCGAGTTGAGTTCAACCAGCTTGCTGGCACGGAACGAATTGGCGAATTTTTCTGGAGCGGAAGTGATTTGCGCAGTGTCGACTGAACAAACAGTCGCCATACTAAAGTCACAGTCGTGGCGCAACTGGCCACATTGAAGTGGCGAGACCACGCCCAAGAGCGCCGGCGGCGGCTCGTCGGCGCTCTTGATGATCAACAAAGTAGTAAGGAGTCGACTCGACTTTCCATTCGCCTCCAAACTTACAATAGAAAGCGTACGAGCGAGATCATCAGTCATCAGAGAGCTTGTGTTTCACACGCACTCTTTGTCAGACCGGCGATCTCGCCGTAACTTTGTGATGCTTAGCTGGCAGCTTGAACGAGACGCTCTCGTTCACCTTCCACAATTGCGCGCGCGCGCCCCAGGCTTCTGGGGAACTCCCGCCCTCTCATAAAGAGTTGCTTTTCGACTTTCTCTGGGCTGAAATGCTGGCAGAAAAATTCTATCGCCTCATCTACATCAAACTGTTTACAGGAGAAGATATCGAGCGTCGCAAATCCCTTTTCAGGAAAGGTATGTATTGATATATGCGACTCAGCGATAAGGACTACTCCACTGACTCCCCAATCGTCCGCGATCGTGCCGTCGTTATACGCAAACACGTAAGGCGGCATGATTTTGGTCATATTGAGACTTGATGGATAAGAATCCAGAATTTTACTGAGCAAGCCGAGGTCCGCTAGTTTCTCTCTTGGGCAGCCATAGGCTTCAAGGATAAGATGTGGTCCGAACATGTTTCTTTCCCCCTTTCGCTCGTGGTGTTTCTCGAGCGGATGACATTGTTGATTCCGGAAAGTACAGAACGAAGGAGTTCATAAGGCTTTGACTTCATTCTGCGGGGTACACGAAACGCTTAATATCACCAGTTGTAG
>CAYTDR010000604.1:0-5426 GCA_964436185.1 uncultured Candidatus Obscuribacterales bacterium
GACAAGGATAATCGAGTAAAACAGAATAATGTAAGCCCCGATAGCCAGCCATGATTTCCACTGGGGCCGAACCAGAATCGTCCAGAAACGCTCCGGACGATCGAGATCCTTGATCAGGAAAACGCCGGTTATTCCGAGAAAAACAAGGGCGATGATAGGACTTAACCAGTAAATCCAATCTGGGCTCATCATCGGTAGATTAATGCCGGCAATGCTGGCTAGCGAGAAATGGAAAGCAGGATCGGACAATGTAATATGATCGGCGAAATAAGTCTGCATCATCCAGAACATCCAACCCATAATCATCACACCGGACGCGATCGATTTCGTCCACATGTAATACACGACATCAGATCCCCAGGGAGCTTTGTGGCCTACGTCATAAGCTACGCGTGCACCTGTCACCGTATGCAGTGCCGATGCCAGCGACAGCCCTCCGCTACTCTTGCTCGGTACTACGTTATTGTCGAGGGAGCAGCCATGAGAATCCTCGCGTTGGTGAGACCACATGTACATCCCTGACGGGTCGTGCGTTTGCACGTCCGGATTCAATACTGATTCGTCGGCACCGATGTAAAAGCACTTGGGATCAGTATTCTTCTCGGGCTTTCTTACTTGTGTCTTCTCTCGACCAATAAGTTGGTTGACCTTGGAGAGCGGATCGTCGAGATCACCGAACACGATAGCCTCTTCAGGACATACGACCACGCATGCAGGTTCCAAGCCGACATCAATTCTGTGTGCGCAAAAATTACACTTGGCAGCTGTACCGGAGCCAGGATCGATGTAGATGGCGTCATACGGGCAAGCGGCAATACATGCCTTACAACCGATACAAGTGTCTTTATCGAACTCGACCACGCCGTCAGGACGCTGGAACATCGCCGTTACAGGACAAATATAGACGCATGGTGGCTTGGCGCAGTGGTTGCAGCGAAGTACGCCAAAGTGTCGCTGCGAGTTGGGGAAGGTTCCCTTCTCTACATACTTCACCCAGGTGCGGTCGACGGAAAGCGGAACCTCATTCTCCGACTTGCATGCAGTCGTGCAGGCATGACAGCCGATGCACTTTCTCTGATCGATAACCCAGGAGTAGTTAACCACGTCTGACCCCTTGACTCTAGTAAGCTGGCAGAGACGATATCATACCCTATCCTCCGTGACACCCATCTAGTGTCTCTTTTTCGCCATTCTTCGATCCCCCGTCCTTTGCAGTCCTTCCTTTCGTGCTGTTCGTTCGATCTGTTCGTTCCACCTGTCCGTTCGACCTTTTTATTCCTTTCGGCCCTTCCTTCGACCTATTCTTTCGGTCCTTCCATTTGGGACATTCATTCGACCGACCCGTCCACTCGTCTCGTCTTTTCGACCAGTCCTTTAGACCGGTTCTTTCAATCCGTTCTTTCAACTCTTCCCCGTCCTTAATTTCGATCCTTCTTGTCCTACGACAGGACCTCGTGAGAGGTGGCAGTCAATTTTTCAAACCTCCACTTGGAATCAGAAGATATTCTGCGGTTTTCCGAATTTTGATGAACATATTCAAAACCCACAAGAGGTTTGGCAATTATGTCAATCTCCTTGCGTATCCGAATCCAGAAACGAAGTCAGGTTGCGGAGCTTGAGGAAATTGCATGCCTGACGTCTAGTGCATGTATTTTGCAGTAGGATGAGGTAAGCTCTATAACTGTACCGACATGGGCTGCCGCTGCTTCTGACGCACTGAGCAGTCCAGACACATATTGTGGTTAGAAGTTGCAAGATGGTTCGCTTTCTGCACACCGCCGATTGGCAAATCGGAAAACAGTTCTCCAATATTGAGGGAGACGCGAGTGCTTTCTTGCGCAATCAGCGCATAGAAACAATCAAACGCATTGGAGAATTGGCAACTGAACGCGAAGCAGATGCAGTTCTCGTAGCCGGTGACGTCTTCGACGGCACTGCGGTGAAAGGCGAGACGATACTGAAGACGTTCAAGGCTATGGGTGACTCGTTTGGAGGAAAGTGGCTGCTTCTTCCCGGCAACCATGATCCTTCTGAGAAAGGAGGGTTGTGGGAACGCATCAAAAAAATACTTCTCTCCGACAATGTTCATGTTCTCGATGAGCCGTCGCCATTTCTATTGAAAGACTTGCACACGGTCGTTTTGCCGGCACCGCTCAAACGCAAGCATGACATCAGAGACTTGACCAACTGGTTCGATCACGATGAGTATCGAGATCGGCAAGACTTGATCAGAATAGGATTAGCGCATGGCAGCGTCGACAATCGCTTGCAACGGGGAGAGGCTCTCAATACCATCTCGGACACGAGAGTAGAAAGTGCCGGACTGAGCTATCTCGCCCTCGGAGATTGGCATGGGACCTTATACATCGGCAAGCGCACCTGGTACTCCGGCACACCTGAGCCTGATCGATTCAAAGACAACGACGCCGGCAACGTTCTATTAATTGACATCGAGAGTCCATCAGCAGAACCTCAGGTGGAGAAGCTGCCAATTGGTCACTATATGTGGTGTCAACTCGAGCGCCCGCTCTTTAACCTGGCAGATTTGGATGCTGTCGAATTGGAGTTAAAAAAGTCAGGACACCCGCTCGATCGAACTCTGTTGAAGCTCATTCTCAAGGGAGTAATCAGTCTAGACACCCGCTCTCAGCTTAAGAACGCACTGGAGCACCTCCATGCGAATCTATTTCATCTCGAAGCGGACGAAACGAATCTTGTCGCCCAACCGGACGAGAAAGATCTGGCTCAACTAGAGCAGACAGGCTTCGTTCTAGCAGCAGCGAATAAACTCAAGCGATTGGCGGAGGATGCTGCCGGTCCCGAGGGTGACGCTGCCAGACTGGCACTTGAAATACTGTATCTGGAACACAAATCCCTCTCCAACTAGCATGCTGATAAAAAGAATCGACGTCTCGAATTTTCGCAAACTAACCGGTCCCATCACGATTGAGGGCTTCTCCCCTGGCGTCAATGTAATTTGGGGCAGCAACGAAGAAGGTAAATCGACTCTGCTGCAGGCCGTTCGAGCAGCATTCTGCCAGCGATACAACGCTACCGGTCAGGCGGTCAAATCATTCCAGCCGTACGGTTCGGCAGTTCGCCCCGAGGTGTCGGTAGAGTTCGAGCTGCCCACCGGCTCCTACAAGCTGGTAAAGAGTTTTTGTTTGAAAGCAGCTGCAGAGCTTCGCACCCCACAAGGCACATTTCAAGGACCGGAAGCAGAAGAGAAAATACGCGATCTCTTTCGCTTGGGCAACGCAGCTAAAGGCCGCAAGGTCTCCGATTCTGACGCGGGACTGCTTGGCTTGCTATGGCTGGAACAAGCATCCGCCGAGCGGGGGCTAGAGATGACTACCACCGGTCGTGAAGGGTTGCTCAAGGTCGTCGAGAGCAATTTAGAGAGCATCACATCTGGTGACGAAGGTCGCGCCTTGATGAAAGCGATCAGAAGCAAGTATGAGGAGTACTTTACGTCGACTGCAGGCAGGGAGCGCGGTCCGCTAAAAGAACAACGAGCTGAAGCGGCTACATTGGCGCAACAGTATGAAGAATGCCGCCTCAAATTTGAGCAATACAGAAAGCGACTTCTTGATCTGGCTGACAATCAAGAGCTTGTCAGCAAACATCGACGCGAACGCACACTGGAGACAGCTCAACGTGATGTCGTAGCGCTTTCTGCTGATATGCAGCAAATCACCCGACTAGAGCTGGAGCTGAAAACCCTCGAACAACACGAAAAAAATGCCAAGCTCGAATATGACGCAGCTTGCGCCAAGGTGAAAAAGCGCGCCGAGTTGAGCAAGCGAGTGGAAGCCCAAACGACAGAACAGTTGGAGCGCAAAAGCGCCCTCTCAAAACTCAGCCAGGAAATCGCCGAAACTCAAAGCGAATTGGAGTCCGTGCAAAAAGAGTGGGAAACCGTCGAAACAGAGGTGAGCAAGCTTGAGAAGGCATGCGCTCTTGCAGACAAGCTGGAAAAAGTTCAGGCAATGAAGGAGACTATTGCAGCCGTTGAAGGGAAGTTAAATACCCTTTCGGAGCTAGAACAGTCGCTTAAGTCACTGATCGAGAGCTACAAAAATTGCACAGTTGACGAAAAATGTTTGAGCGAATTGCGACGTGCACAGGAGGCTAAGAAGGAGGCAGACATTCGCCTCACAAGTGTTACCACCAGGGTCACACTGCGTCCGCAGGCAGGAGCAACGGCATCAATAGACGGCAGTCTCGTTGACACGGACGATCTATTGCAATTGACCAGCCCGACCGTGATCAAACTGGACAATTGGGGTGAGATCGAGATAGTTCCAGGTGGGCAAGATCTGGACCAACTTATCAGCATGGCAGAAAAACGTACTCGTGTCTTGCAAAAACTCCTGGCCGATTCCGGTTGTGCCACCATCCAAGATGCCGAAACGAAACTGGAGAAGAGAAATTCGTACGCCAGCGAAATCAATCAGACCAAGGCACGCATCGCTGGAATCACTGGTGGCAAGGACCATCAAGATACCCGAAAACAGTTGGCAACGCTCAAGGAAGAGTTCGAGCGCGTGTCAAAAGATCTAGCCATCGAAGCAATTGCGGATTGCGAAGACATTTCCGAATTGAAGAGGAAGTATCAGGCAGTTGTCCAGAAAGAACGCTCAACAAGAAGCCAAATTGATTCCCTTAAATCGCTTGTGAACACCAAGCAAATCGATTTCGCTACCGCCTCATCGCAACTAGACAATCTGGCGGCAAGATTGTCCGACATTCAAAGTGAGCTCGCTTCCCTGGGAGAGAGCAATAACGAATCAGAAGTAACGGCGAAAACCGAACACGACTACCTATTGGCGCAAAACGATTGCAAAATCAAACGATTGGAACTTTCGAAGTTCAACCCGGAGCAGGTGGCAAAAGCGCACCTTGACGCAAAGAAAAACCTGGAAAGGGTTGAGAAAGAGATACGAGCAATCGAGGATCGAGTAACACAGCTATCTGCCGAAGTTAACAACACTGGCGAAGCTGGAATCAGTGAAGACCTGGAGCGGCTCAAGGGTGCGACAGAACAAGCGCAGGCACAATTGGAACGCACCGAGCGTTATGCCGGAGCACTGAAACTGCTTTACGAAACTCTCGTGGAGTGCGAGCAAGACATTCACGCGCAATTATTCCAGCCAGTAATGAGCAAACTCAAACCGTACCTAAACGAGCTCTTCCCGGGAGCTGGCCTATCAATCGATCCATCCACAGCAGAGATTGACCTCCTTTCACGAAACGGTGTATCCGAAAAATTCGTTGATCTGAGCGTAGGAACGCGGGAGCAGCTTTCAGTTCTAACGAGAGTCGCCGTAGCAGAGCTAGCCATCGAATCAGGTCAACCGAGCATAATCATTCTCGACGATGCGCTTGTCTACTGTGATCAAGCGCGTTTCAAGACTATGAAGGAT
>CAYTDR010000605.1:0-5421 GCA_964436185.1 uncultured Candidatus Obscuribacterales bacterium
GACGGCAAGCGTGCTCAAAGCATGGCTAAGTGAGCCCCCTAGAGCAAGCAGCGCTGTTCTTTTTCCGAGTGCAAGAGGCACGCAGTTGAGTTCAGATGGCATGCAATACATTATTACGAAGCATAGTCAAACCGCTCGGGAACACTGCACCAGCTTGCGCGAAAAGCGTATCACGCCTCACATTCTGCGACATTATGCCGATCGCCGGATTATGCCGATTCTAATTGGCACAGAGTCCGAAGCATGCTGAAGGCTGAGACCTTACGGACTTCCGTACCTAAAATCATTCGGCATAATTTTTCGTTCACAACCCGTTCAGAAACGCGAGCAGATCGTCGTCGGGTTTGAATCTCCCGTGCTTCCCCTTGACCATTTGGGTTTTGGCAAGAATTTCCTCCTTCAAGGTTAGATTTGCATGCAGGTAGATTTGAGTAGTTTCCACTGACTCATGGCCGAGCCATAGTGCAATCATCGAGAGATCTATTCCTGATTGAAGCAATTCCATGGCGCAACTGTGACGCATCACATGCGGTGTCACGCGTTTCTCCTTCAAAGTTGGGCATGCTTGACTGGCAGTCAAAACATGCTTACCGAGGAGCTTTTGAACCGCATCTGGACTTAGTTTGTTACCGCGCATACTTGGGAACAGAATTGCATTTTCGGTGCCAGTTTCTCCTATCCATTTCTTCAATACCTTTGTTGTCTCTTTGGTGAGTGGGGTCGCACGTTGTTTCCGTCCCTTGCCTGTCACTCGAATATAGTTGCTCGCTCCAAACACAACATCCTTGAGTTCTAAGCTGATCAGTTCTGACAATCGCATGCCGGTTTGAAATGCGACCAGGAGAAATACATGATCACGTCTCCCGGACCTCGTACTTTGATCTGGTGCCGCCAAGATGGCTTTGATTTCATCCCTGGTCAGGAAGGCGATGATGGGACGGTCCTGTCGCTTGCTTGGAATTGCCAGAACCTGTTGAATTTGCGCAGACTGAGCGGGGGACTCCAACGCTGCGTACCGGAAAAACGAGCGAATAGCAGCCAATCTAGCATTGCGACTTGAGACTGAAACATTCCGTTCTTTCTCAAGGTGCTCCAAGAACGAACCAATAAACGATGCATCGATATCTGATAGTTCAAACTGAGACGGCGACTTACGCAAGCGCTTCTGACCATATTGGAGAAGCAAGCGGAATGTATCCCGATAAGAACTAATTGTATTCGGGCTAGCTTGTCTCTGCTTCATAAGTCGTTGAATGAAGAAGCTTTCGACGAGCTTCGCGAAATCGGTTGAAGATTTTGTCATCATTCTTCCTCCCAGCGCCGTTCCAATAGATTCACGCCCAAGTCCATCAGCTCGGGTACAGCAGTGAGATACAAATATGTGTCGCTAACGTGGACGTGTCCCAGATATGTCGAGAGAATTGGCAAGCGACGTTCCACATCATCGCCATTCCGATACCACTGCAACATGCTCCGAACGACGAAGGCGTGGCGCAAATCATGAATTCTCGGACCCTTACTCGAATCATGTTTCCGCAAGCCTACCTGTCGTGACAAATCGTAGAAAGTGCGATGAACCATCGCTCTGTCTAATCGTGTTCCATTCAGCGAGATGAAGAAAAACGAAGCCGGGCGTCCACTCAAGAACTTGTCCCGGCAGCTCTTGTATGCGGCTAACACTTCTTGTGTGGAGTCGTGCAACGGCACCAACCGGGACTTTCCGTGCTTTGCTCCCTCCACTGTAAGCACTCCTTCAACCAAGTCGACATGCTGCGACTGCAATCCTAAAGCTTCGCCGATTCGTAAACCGGTCACAGACAGCAAACCCAGAAGGCAGTAGTATGTCTCAGCTCTAAAAGTATTTGGGAGAGCCTTTGCCGCCGTCAATAGCTTTCGAACATCGTCTTCCGAGTATAGATACGGTTGTGCACGCCGTGGTCGGTAAGGAAACAAGTTTTCCGCCGGCACCTCAGTACGAGGATCAGATGCAGATCTAAAACGAGCAAATGGACGGAGAAAGCTTAGACGCTCCGATCGTGAATGAGCAGAGCTGGCTGACTGTGCCCATTCAACCGCCATAGATGTCGTGATGAACTCGGCATTTCGCTCCTCGAAGTATGATACAAACTGGCTCAGCGACTTGCCTGCCTTGATAAGCTTAAAGCCTAAAGCACGCCTCATTGCTAAATATTCGGTGAGATCTTCTCGCAATGTATTCATTGTTCACCTCCAGGCCAAGGCAATGCCAGAGCGCGCAATGAAGCAGTATCTACTTTGGCATAGATTGAAGTAGTCTCCAGACTGGCATGACGCAACACTTCTCCAATCTCTCTAAGTGAGGCACCTTGCTTGAGCATGTGGACAGCGAGACCGTGTCGGAATTGGTGAGTGCCTTTTCTGTCCGTCACAATTCCAGATCTCTTGATGGCATTTCGAACTGCGCCACCGAGTGCGCTACCAGAAGTAAATCCACTGTATGGTGCACGCCTCCGCAAGAACACATTACGACTTGTCGATTTGTTAGGACGACCA
The DNA here is from genome assembly GCA_964436185.1 of uncultured Candidatus Obscuribacterales bacterium. Classification (GTDB taxonomy): domain Bacteria; phylum Cyanobacteriota; class Vampirovibrionia; order Obscuribacterales; family Obscuribacteraceae; genus CAYTDR01. Next base: position 2,533 of record CAYTDR010000605.1, read on the forward strand.
TCTCTCACGTAAGCTGCGATTGCCTCGCCGACATCAGAAGGTAACGGCATCTTGCAAGCTTTTCTACCCTTACCTCGGACGACAATATAGCCGTCCTTCCAATCGATATCTTCAAGTTTGAGAGCAACAACCTCATTGGCACGCAACCCTAAACGAGCAAGCAATAGGAGAATTGCATAATCCCGACGGCCGATGGCTGTATTGCGCTTACACTGCGATAAAATACTCTTGATTTTTTCCATGGGCAATGCCCGCGGAATTCCTGTCTTTGACCAATCCGCAACTGTAGGCACACAAGCTCCTAAATCGAGAACGATGTAGCCTTTGCATTTTGCAAATTGAAAGAAAGAACGAAGTGAGGTTACAAGGAGCTTCAATCGCTTTACGCTCTGCGAACGTGCACTCAGTTTGACAAAATCCAACACATCTCTCGGACGAAGTTCTATTAGGTCCATGGGCCCGCTCTTAAATCGGTTTGTCAAAAACTTTTTGACGAACTGGCTGTAACACTGCACTGTGACTGCTACAAGCCCACGGTCTTGTAGCAAGTAACGATCATATTCATCGACTATTACTTCAACAGGTGTTCGCTTGTCTTGATCGACGCCACTGCTTGCGGTGTCAGCGGCACGGACAATTTTGACTATCCGTTTGAGCGCTGTCAGTATTCCTGTACCCTTTGTTCGCTGTTGATGCCTCTCTCGATAACGAACGTATTGGTCTATGTGTTGCAGCGTCACCCGGTCCACGTCAACTCTGCTGTACTTCAACCAAATCCCGAAACCCTCAGCAAACAAAATATGTTGCTGTGCGCTCTGCCAGGAATAACCAACTATCTTTAATTCATCAGCAAATGAATCAATATAAGGTCCAAACAGACCCTTTCGAATACGCTTTATCGTATCCGGATCTTGGAAATAGAATTCGAGCATTGCTTGTCCTCCTCCGATATAACTGGCAACCAAGCATTGATTGCCACGAAAGAGTTCAGGATTATGCCGACTAATAACTGACTATCTCGTTATCACAAGCCATGCGTGAAGTGACATTCGGCATAATCCGGCGATCGGCATAATGTCGCTAATGCCGAATTCGGCATTAGCGACATACGATGGCTATGGAATTATTACTTTCCGGTGTTGACAGGGCGATGATCGCACTTTGGCTCGGACACGAGTCTGTCGAGACAACACAAATCTACCTTCATGCAAACCTAGAACTAAAGGAGGCAATTCTAGCAAAGACGACAATGCCTGAAGGGACACCGACACGATACCATCCCGACGACAAGCTCTTGGATTTTTTAAAGAGCTTGTAAAAACTTGCGCCGGACTATGCCGACTAAACTCAGATTGCTAAAACGCATTATGCGGTCTCAGGAAAAGTAGTCGGCATAGTTTTGCACTCGGCATAGTGTTCGTTATGCCGAGCTCGGCATAATGAACATAACAACACCGACCATCGCCATGTGCACGTTGTCGTTCTCCCAAAGGATAAGAACGGTCGAATAGTCAAGTTCGACAAACGGGACTACGACCTTATGAAAGAATTCGGCGATCGCTATTTGGAACGCACGCAATATGCAGATTGCCGTATCGCAGAACTCGCGCGCCAGGAGAAACACAAGGAGCGCAATCAGGAACGACAGCAACAATTAGAGAAGGAAAGACAAGAGCGGATTAGAAACGGAGAAGAGCTTCCGTGGCTACACAAGAAAATTGTCAGAGAACAACTTGAGCCATATCAGCAATGGAGCAAGGATCAGCCGCCCGATCCCAAAGACTCATTTGAGTATCTCGGTAAGCGTTTTTCGAAAGACGACGGCTACGAAAGACTAGCGGGTCTCCGACGTCACTTACATGAGAACACCGACAAATCGCTAAGGCTACCAAAGGAGGATTACAAACGCCTGGCGAGTTGGATCGACCAAAAGGATAGAGCACGCTTCTCCGGTGAGATTAATCGACAGCTAACAAGAGCCAAAGCATCTCAAACGGCCAGGGATGAAGCACGAAATTCCCCTGCGGCAAATCGATATGTGTCGCCGCTGCAGCAGGAAATGATGAGAAATCCAATCATGGGACTTTTTCTAACCGAGGCAGCTATTGCCGCTGAGTTAGTGCGATGGATACCGCTTACAGACGAAAGAGACCGCCTCAAAGAGAATCGAGACGATCTCGAAGACGCTAAGCGAGACGTCGAAGCAAAACAGCGAACTCGCGGCACCCCGGATCACAAAGCAGCCGACGAAGAAATCATCGAGAAGATTGATGATGCAATCGACGACAACAAGAACACACGCAAAGATGCGCGAAAAGAGCGAGAAATCGAAGAGAGAAAGCGCGATCGCGATCTTGACTTTATGGAGTAAACAAATATGCAAACAACAGCACAAGACATGGGCATCGTAGACACGACGCCAAAAGAATTGCCGGTACTGGCAGTAAACGTTCTGGACAGGCTCGGATATCAGGTTTCCAGAGCAAGCAAACAACTCGATCAAATACTCGCCGTAGAAAGACTGGACGAGCAGGTTGGAAGAGACTGGTGGAGACACGAATACAGAGTCGTGCTCCGATGGTCCGAAACATCAACCGGCACAGCTCTGGTCGACGTCGAAATCTCAGAGAAGAAAGGAGGTGGTACTCAGGAAGATTGTCGGCGTCGATGCGAACAAGTCATCGTCAAGCTTCAAGAAGACGCCAGCCGAGCAAAGCGGGTCTTCGCAACAAAAGCGAAATCCACCATCCATGGTGGCGCAACATGGGGAGACGAAAACGAACTACGCAAAGCTGGATACATCACGAACAAGCCAGAAGCAACTCGACTAATCATCGGCAAGACGCAGAAATACGAGTACATCTCGGTGCCGGAGCTGGTGACGAATGC
>CAYTDR010000606.1:0-5418 GCA_964436185.1 uncultured Candidatus Obscuribacterales bacterium
GTTAGTGTGTGAGTGCACTAAAATGCTTACCAATTCGGATTCGTTCCGCGCTTTCTTCAAGCGCCATTCAGAACTTTTCCTGATCATCGCTTTCGTCCTGGTGGATTGGATCATTTCAGGCTGGGCGCTTGCCATCGGTACTATGATTGCAATCGCGACTGTAGCCGGGCCCATGGCTCGAACAATAAGTGCAAGAACACCAAGTGATCGACATATTTATTGGAAGGCCTTATTGAAGACACGGAAAGTTCAGCGACTGGCTTTGCTCCTGTTCTCGGTCTACACATGCAGAGTGATCCTTGAAGCACTACAGTACGTCGATTTTGACCTCAACTATGGACACACCTCTCTTCCTCCTGTTCAGGGAGCGCTTCCAGCAAGCGGGGCGACGTTTGCATTTCTCCTCTATCCGATCCTGATCTATGTAGCCGCTTGTTTCCTTGCCATCTGCTTGCGATCGCGCTTGAAAGCCACGAAGCAGGATCCGGACTTGGTTACACAACGACAACGTTGGGTGGGAGTAACTCAGATTTTACTGTTTGGGGCATTCGTAGCAGCCATTTTGAGCATTACGTTGCATCCAATCGGACCAGGATACATGCTATCTAACTCACTACTCGCAGCCGCTCGTGACGCCAATCTTTTAGGCGGAATCAGTACGTTGCTGACAGAAAATTTTTTCATTGTGCTCCCAACCATCGGACGAGGAAACGTCGCAGGAGTGACTTACAACGACTCGTTTTACGCCTGGTTCGACACCTTCGTCCTGACAAGCTTCTCTTTAGCATTGTTCCTGACGTTATCTCCAGGAGCGCTCAGACTCAATTCATTTTTGACATCATTCTGCTGGCGTGTGGTATCACCGCGCTCTGTGCAAAATATTGTCGAGGGATTCATCGAGGCGATTCGTCTGCCAGCACGTCATTTAGTCCTCAAAAAAGCACATCCTCTCGTGAGCAACGCTGTGCGAACATTGGTCTGGTTGATACTCTGCTATCTCGGGCTATTCTGGCTCTTCGGATTCTGCGGTGGACCGCTTGGATTTGCCATTCAAAGTTGGATGATTGCATCTGCTGTAGATGCAGGTATAGCATCTGCTAACGCTGCACCTAAATGGCTCTTCGGATCGGATTGGAGAATCTTTGTCGGATCAATCGTCGCCCTTTACGGGACAGCTCCACTTGCTGTCACCGCCTGTGTTGTCTTACCTTGTGTCCGGGCGAGACAAATCAAGATAAACTCGGACGGAATGCTGTTCTCTCAAGGTCCGTTCCTCTGCCTCTGGGGACGTCAGTTCAGACTGTGGACGGATTTGGAAAGTATAAGTGTGAAGACGAATGGAGCACCTAATACGGTTCCAAACGCGAAGAAAAAATACCAATTCACGTTCAAGTTCAGAACTGGTGGCAGACTAAAATTCAACCAAAATCAGGTCTCAGGACAAGACTTGAGAGTCCTCCTGGATGCTGTGGATCAACACGCCATCAACTGTCGAGTTGACGAAGAAGTTATTGCCGCTTGTCGAACGCTGGAACAACTAGACAAGAAAACAGCCTCTGACTGCGTCGTAGATTCTGCATTGAAAGCTCTTCCCGCCCAGGAGTTCAAGTCGACCATCTTTGTTCCATTTAGCCAGGGAGATTTCCTTCCTGGCACGCAGATTCGCATAATCAGGCAGCTAGCAAGCAAACCGTTATGCGCGGTCTACCTTGCTCGCAATGAGAACGGTAAAATGCTGATTGCAAAACAGTTTTATCTAGCAGAAGAGACTGAGGAAACAAAAGCATTTTCGAAGATTCTTCAACGCGAATACGAGCTCCTCAGTCGGCTGGATCATCCTGGCATTGCCAAAGTTATCGATTCGTTCCGCATAGACAATTCGACATTTTTGCTCATAGAACAAAGACCGGGTAACGATCTGCGCTCAACGGTTACAGAGCACGGACCGCGGTCAGAGAGCCTGACAATCAATTGGGCTCAGCAGCTCTGCGAGATTATGATCTATCTGCACAATCGCGAACCGGCCGTTCTGCATCGCGATTTGACACCGGACAATGTGATTGCGGGCGAGGATGGGCTTCTTCGCTTGATCGATTTCGGTGCAGCGCGAGAATTTCTCGAAGGTATAACTGGAACAATGATAGGAAAGCAGTGCTACGTTCCACCGGAACAATTGCGAGGAGATGCACGCAAAACAAGCGATATTTACAGTTTTGGATGCACCTTGCACTACCTGCTGACAGGGCGTGATCCCGTCGCACTCTCGCAATCATCACCTGCCAAGATTACCGACTGCTCCGACGAGCTGGATAGATTGATCCGCGAATGCACTTCTTTGGAGGAAGAGGATCGGCCCCAATCGTTCGAAGAAATTCTGGCACGATTGAAGAGCATCAATTGCGGCTTTCGACTCAAGCTGTCGTCTTCAAAGTCGGTGGCTGCAGCATGAAGATCGGTAGTGCAAAAAAGAAAAACAGTCTGTCGGACAAACCGCGCAAAACTATATTCAAACTCTTGGTTAAAGAAGAACAGGATGTTGTTCGAGACAATGCTATTCGCGTTAACAGTCCTGAGACTGAGGAGGCCTCATCAGAGCCTTCGATCAATCAGTCCAAGGCGACGATATCGCTGTCACCAATCCCTTCCAGTGCAGTTGAAGAGAACATCACCCACCAGGAGCGGTTTGAAAACGCCTCTTCAGTAGATTTGGATGGACTGTCATCGCGAGGGGATAAAGCGCAGGGTGGTGTTCATGAAACACTGAGGCAATCTCAAGCCTCCTTAGCCAACAGGACCTTGAAGGAGGGAGGTGTACAACTTCGAGACTGGCTCTGGACGCTGAAGGCGCCTTTATTTTTGCTTGGAGCGATTGCCCTGGTACCCAAAATAGTACTGGGCTGGGTCTTGGTTATTCTAGTGAAACCGGTCACATCATGGATTTATAACTACTGCCCCAAAAGCTGGAAGGCAACGTTCCATCGGTCCATTCCCGAACGATTCAGAAATTCTCCATTTCTTCAAGACCTGAGTGAGGGCGCCGATCAAGGACTGCCGTTCATCCTGTTCTGGTTATACATTTTCTGCATTCCCTTCGCGGCTTGTTGGATCGTAGTGCATTGGATAAAGGGATTTCTTCCCGAAAGACCTCGGACGTTCGAAGATAGCAACGAAAAAATTGTCTTCGCGCAAAACCGAAGCTCCGACCGATCATCCTCCGAAAACAACTTCTATTTCTCTCGAGTATTTGGAATTGTGTTTCTTGCCTTTTTTGCCCTGGGCATACCTGCTTTCTGTAGTTTTGCCGTGTACGAGAATCTTGGCATAGAGAAGAAGATCAAAAGCCATCAGGTATCACCTGTAGTATCGAGACTAATGCGTACCAAGAATGCTCCACCAGCTAGTAAACCTACACTTGGAATAGCGACAAGGTTAGCAATACAAAAGAAGAACAATGACCAGAGTACGAAATTTGGGACCGCAGTAACGGGGTACCACTCCAACAGGCTCCCGTTGCAGTCCCTTGGAATTGAACAAAACAAAGAATCCACCTTTTTCATTCACTTTTACCTGGCCAGTCTTGCTTGTGCCGTCTGCATACTCTTTTTCAGAACGTGGTTTCTGTTTCCATTGAACTTTCTTACAGACGAGCACGATTTGGAGATCACCACATACGGCATCAAAAAGAAGGCGTTCAAAGGTTGGTTTCTCAGCTTTCTCACCTTCAATAAGTTCTCGATTGCGGGCGGTCCTGACTCGCTAAAATGGGATAGAATCAAGTCAGTGGCCCCCCTGCAAGAAGGTTGCGTAAGGCTCCATCCACTACCCGAAACGGCATTCAGCAAAAGCTCGCTGATCTATAAATTGCTGAATAAAGTCGCTGCCTTTATCGACGGTATGTCGGCCCGAGTGAACTGTGACAATTATCTTGTCTTCAGCACTACGGAGGATGGAGTCGATTACGGATGCAACATAAAAATTTCGTTGAAAGAGCTGAATAGGGAACAGAGGGCCAGATTATTCTATTCGGTCAAACACTGGGCACCACATGTGGCGATTAACAAATCTGCAGAAGAGCAGCTACTGGGATCGAGCGTATTGCAAGATGCCCGCTACACGCAGTTGTGGTTCGACCTTCTTACCTCAAAGAATCGCGTCAGACGCCAGATGCTGACACCAGGCGAGGTGCTGAAAGATGGCGAGTATACTATCAACGACCGCCTATCGTCAGGAGGACAAGCCTCTGCCTACCTGGCTCTACGAGCCGACGGCAGCAACTGCGTTCTCAAAGAATTCATTCTCGCAACTTCGTCTACGTCCGGCGCAATGCTCGAGTCCGCGAGGGAATTCGAAGCTGAGGTCAGTCTGCTTTCACAACTGGACCATCAAGGAATAATCAAGCTTCACGACTTCTTCTCTGAAGAGGGTCGTGTATACGTCGCCCTCGAGTACGTCGAGGGACAATCGCTTCGGCAAAAGGTGCAAGCTGAAGGAGCCCTTTCGGAAGCTGAAGTTATAAGAATCAGCAGGTCTATATGCGAAGTACTCAAGTATTTGCATAGTTGCAATCCGCCTATCGTTCACCGCGACATTACACCAGAAAACATCATGATCAACGCGGACGGAACGATAAAAGTCATAGACTTCAGCCTGGCGGTGAGAGACAACGGACTGCGCGCCACAGATTCCTGCGGAAAACAAGCTTATACTCCGCCCGAGCAATTTCAAGAGGAGGTTTGCGTACAAAGCGATATTTACGCACTGGGTGCGACTATATACTTCATGCTTACGGGGACAAATCCGAAACCGATCTCCAGCTCGTCTCCGCGTTTGAAAGCACCGCACGTATCGCCGGAGCTCAACAGCATAGTTGAACGTGCAACACTGCTTGATTTGACACAACGATATGAATCAGCTTACTGGCTTAATCTCGACCTCGGTGGACTGAGCGGTGGCATCTCGGATGGTGCGTCGATGCTCCCGTCAATCAAGAGCCTTTGAATTCGCTGATACGTGCGAACGCCGCAAGGGCGACGCATAGCGGTCGCCTTGATTTGCTATTATCTGCGGTGTTCATGATGCTATCTGACTAGAAGGTCGCGTACGGTGCTGAGTAGCGATGGGCGTGAGTTCTTGAGATAATCAAGGAACGACGGGTCTGCGTATTGTGACCAGGTGTATGGTCCGTTCCATTGATTGTTGTGATACGACAGGAATTCAGCCTGCAGTCGATTCATCAGATCCCGTTCCTGGGCAGGTGTTATTCGGCCTTGAAGTGCCAGTCGATGAATGTTCTCCATACCTGCTGAAAGTTGCGAGCGTTCGTCACCCCACACGGATGAATAGAGGTAGTCATCTCCCATCCCCATTCCCACTGATGATAGGAGCGAATTAAGCAATCCGGAATTATTGGATCTCAAA
>CAYTDR010000607.1:0-5409 GCA_964436185.1 uncultured Candidatus Obscuribacterales bacterium
CCATGTAGCTGAGCGATTCTATGCACGCGTCACAAGGAGAAGATGATGGACCACATATCAGGTCATGAGACAACTCGCACGAGTAACTTCTTTAGCTATGTCGTAGATGAGCTATATCAGGCAAACTATCGGCAGTCGGAATCGGGCGAGAAGAGCTCAGATCTGAATTCAATTAATTCCAAGCTGAAGCTGACAGGTGAATCGCAGTTTCCAGAGTTGCTTCTGGCAGGACACTCACGAGAGACCGCGGATGAAGATCAGCCTCCTGTCACTATTAGACCGCTCGCCCAGCCAGTCGAAGGCAAGTTTAATAAAGATGTTTCGATGAAGGAGCTGCACATCTACAGCATCGAAGGCAAGACTGCAGAGACCTCTGTTTCTTTCCAGCCGTCCGCATCAGGCGAAAATAGACCGATGCGCATTGTCTACGGTAATCAGTCGATCTCTCGATTTACATACGAGGAAAACCGGCTTACTGAGATGACATTTCAGGATTCAGGCAAAGAAACTGCCTACGCACTGAAAGTCACATATTCACCTGACCTGAATCAGTACTTGATTCAATTGCCGTTATCCGAGCAAGTCATCATACATAAATCTACCGAAGCACCAGAGTTCAACGAAGAGAACGGTTTGCTTACTATCAAGTCTGAGGATGGCAAGGAGAAGATCGTCATAGATGCAGCAGGACGATTGTTTCGCATTCGTAGTGAAGTGCCGCCAGCGGCTTCGCGCATCTGGGTTGTCGAACCGGGCAAGTCGGAGGAAAGATTTGAAGAGTTTCGTGCAGACGGAACTGATGGAGCATCTTCGTTTTTCCGGTTGCGTAGCAAAGTATTCCTTGACGCTCCTGTTCCTAAAATGGTCTCGATAAACTGGGAGCGGCAAAAGGCAGATCAAATCGAGCACATAAGCTATCTCTACAACGACTCCACGATTAACTTCGACAAGACGAAGTCTGGAACATGGACACGAAGCGTAAACAACAAGCAGAATAAATTGCCCGACTACGAGCAAGCGGTTGAAGGAAGACTAACATTGGATGAGGATTTCATTCCTCACTTTATACCTTCCGATGGAGGGCTCGAACTTACGGAAGACCAACTTCTTTCCCCTCCTCCTGAAGCCCAACAGCTTTTGGAAACCAGCAAAGCGTTTCAACAAACAGCAATGGATCTTTTTCGCAAAAAGTCCTTTGACCAATACGTCGTAAACCAGAAGATTGATGTTTCGTCTCTCTCTCCAGAAGACCGACAAGAATTCTACCGGCGATTCGACGAGATCTGGTCGTCCGAAGAGGTTTCGCGTCGAGAGTCTTTGATGAGGGAGGAAAGGTATCTGCGCCAATTCTGTAAAGATCGAGGGAATCAAGTCTATTTATCCGATAAAGACCTCCAGGAGTGTTGGCGAAAAATGCCGCACACGCGAGAGGCGCTCAGAGCTGTTACTGAATGGCTCGAGCAAGAATATTTGCCACAGGCTTTCGAATCCATTTCTCATTGGAACATGCCTATACCGTCCGGCTGTCCGGTCAGGTTAGTTGATAGGGAGATGAACAAATTCAGACTTGATCTGGATTTCAAGACTTTCCCGGATACAGCGCAATTGATGAAACTCGAGCGCACCCGTATCTGGTGCGACAAGGTTGCTGAGGCAGAACACGACCTTATAGTCAACCAGGAACTTACGGTTGTTGCTCCGTTTCTCATTGCCCGGGGAGGTTATCCCGAACAGTGGCTAGACAAAGAGCGCCAACCCGGAACCAATGACGAAGCAAGACGCAACGCACTCTTCACTATGATCGCAGAGTGCGACGAGATGCAGAAAGTCGCTTGTGCCCTTTTGATGGCACGTGAATATCTGCCAAATGAGAAAGACATTCCCTATCCACCAGGCGCTGTACCAGTCGAGATTAACGGTGTAAAACAACTGAAATTCGAATGGCCCGAAAGCATAAACAGGAATGATGAAGAGACGAAAAAGTGGCTAAAGGAAAACAGTGATTGGAAAAAATCTTACGGTGAGAAGTTCCAGGTCAAGCTGGCTGAGTTGTTCAAAGCGATGGGAACTCCTACAGCGACTGCATTTTATGGCGAAACAGATTTCGATGGCTACGCCATCATCAGCAAAGATGGTCGACTTCTGGATGTTGTTGACAGAAAACACAAAGACAGTATTGAGCTCCATGATGGACAAAAGTTAGAAGAGATCAACCTGCTCAGCTACGACTATGAAGTGATCGAAGATGGTGACAAATTCGATCTGGTCGTACGTTGCACCGCCAAGAAAGCAGGCTTGATCAACTATTTGAACATTGGTGCACGCGAGGTCGGAGTTACTAAAGAATTCCGAATAGAAGACCTGGCCCGAGGTACAAAGGTACCGTTCATGAGTTCGCGCGGATATCGATTGACTCCGATCGAAGAAGTAAAGGACGCCAGAGGTTCGCAAAAATTCTTTTACTGGGGCGAAAAGATAAGCACTGCCACAATTGAAACAACGATGACTCTTGGCGGATTTACTGCGCTTTCCCTGGCATTAAAAGGAGCAAAGGGCTTCGGCTTAATGAGTGGTGCCATGGGAGCATTTCGCGGAATGATGGGCGCAAGCGGATTTGTGATGAACAATCCAGAGATGCGGTTGCACGCAGAGGGTACCCATAAAGTTCGCTCTTTTCTGATCTTTGCAGACGTGAGTATCGGCTTTGTTCGCGGCTTTTGGCCGAGCGCGTCAGCAGCTCGCGCCGCAAACAGAACTCAAGAACTGCCCTTGAGTTATAGAGCGGTCGCATCCAGGGAGTTGGCACTTGGTAAGAGCGGTACCATCTCGCCCCTGTCACTGGCATTGAAGTCGGCAAGCCAACCACTGGCCGGATCCAGAGCGACTGCTGCGGCAGAGTTCACCACCTCCAACGGTGCCTACAGAGGATACATGCTCGCCAACGATATGATGTTTATGACCATTCTAGGCCGAGCGTTCAACGCGCGTTTCAACAAGCTACCACCCGAAAAAAGTCCGGATGTTGATCTTAACGTTGACCGAGCCCGAGATTTTATGCCACCCGACCTCGGCTTTGACATTCTGGGAAGAAGGATGAAACCAGGGGCTCGTCACGACTTAGCCAGTTCTTATCTAGATCAGCTGAAGAATTCCCTGTCGCAAGGAGCTGACAGGCAAATTATCGATTCGGTGCAAAAAGAGTTGAGTGCCTTGACTGTCGATGCTCCTTCGGAGCTGAATGGCTCAGAGAGAGAGGTATGGCTGACTGAGCAATCAATTCAAAAAGAGGCATTCATCAAGAAAATGAGCAAGCTCGCCTTCACGACAGATAGGAAGCAGCAGCCTCTTGAGAGTGTCTTCGGTAAGGAGTTTGATGAGAGCGCGAATAGCAGCCGTCCGGCGGTGCGTTTTGTTGCCATGATGGCGCTATATGCGGTATCGACCTCGGATGAGCAGTTTCAGAGGGCAGCAAGACTTCATGGGACTGAGTGGCACATGAAGAGCACGGCCGGGGTATGTGAGGAGTGCAGCGATAGTACCGACGCGACGCTCCGGCTGGTGGCCTCGGAGATGCTTCTAAGGCTGGGTGTTGAAAATCCGTTTTCCCTGGCCAATGAGATGCGAGAAATTATAGATGGAGATTCCAGCGAGTTAACGAAGATCAAAGCGCTGGACAACATTACAAGGGTGATTCGAGGTCTGGATCTATTTGAGCGAACAGTGTTTACAGGCTTGTCGCCGGCTCAGCGAACCGACTACCTGACAGAATCGTTCGGTACATCACCGCTCGATTTAAGAGAGAGCTTGGCTCGAGTTGCTGGCGATCGCAATCAGAAGGATTCCATCAGATTCTTCGCCGCCAGATGTCTGCGAAGCCTGGACCAGGAGAATGCGGATAAATTCGACCAGACTCTGGCCAATCTAGTGAGTGAGTATGAGGCAAATCCTGAGGAGTTCTCAAAACGTTCCCTTTTGCGATTGCAGGAGGAGGTTCGGCTCCGACGTCCGGCTCTTGGTGGTTGGAACAACAACACTCAAGGCTTCGATGATCAGTATGATGGTGAAAAAATCGAACAGACCAGAAGAAATCTTCTTAGTGAAACCGACCCAGATGCTAAGGACATCTGGGAACGCATTGTTTCAAGATTGGAAATTTCAGCCTCTGGACGAATTACAGTCGACAAACTGCAAGCGACAATCGCTCTAATAGCACTTGGTGAGCTCGGAGGCATAGCTACTGACGAGTCAGCGAACACAGCGCTCTTGGGAATAGTTTTTGAGAGCGCTGTCGGCAGGAGCGAAGCTCACAATCTCACGTATGAAGAGTCCCTTGCCGTGGCTGACGCGATCTCGATGTTGAGGCTCAATGATGTGAATAGTCTCGACAAAGAGTGTCGCGAAAAATTAATTGGAATCTTAGGTCTTGCAGACTATCCGAATGTAATAGGAGTCAAGATGCAAATCCTCAAGAAGCTGAAATTCATAGTTGATGGGCAAAGCAAGGACGAAGTCCAGCGCGTGCTCCAGAGACTGGTTTCGCCTGATACTGGCTATGAGCAGAGCACCAATACAATCAAGCCACCTGAATTGAGGATTGCTGCGATCAGTGCCATGGTCGATGCAGGGATCGTAAACGCCGAGTCACTGAGCGTGTTATCGAGAATTGCCTCTCCTCTTCCTGCGAGAGGATCTCAGCCATGGGAACCAGACAGCAGTGTGAGATTTGCCGCGATCGAGGCACTATCTAAACTTGATGCCTACCAGTGCAATCGTGTACTGGACGACAATCTCAGCTACGTTCAGGATCCGGCCATCATGGAGCTTACCGATACACTCAAGCTGAGACGCTCCTTCCCTGTCCGGAATTGGCAGTACAGAAAGCGGGTTGAAAGTGATGCTGACCGACTGGGCCGAGGCTTGAGTGCGAACTATACCCCTGAAGGGTTGCTTTATCTGGGAATCAGGACTCCTGGAGTGTATTTAAGTGATGGTATCGAAGTTAGATTTGAGGAGGACGATATAGTCTACAAGCAGTCCGGCGATAGTGGAATTGGTGTTATAAGCGAGTTTAAGAAGATTGAACAGTGGCTCAAAGCAACGCGGATAGAGTATCGGCGTATCGAGGGAGCAATGGTGAAAGAACGAAGAATTCAGGAACTGGGAGGAGAGAGAATCATAAGAGATGAACCTCCAGTCGAGCGAGTCGAAATTCCGTATTCTTATCGCAATCCGGCAAGGATGCAGTTGCTCGAGGACAGGCTCTTCCTGCCGACGCTGCAATCTCAGCATCCTGATCATGAGCTCGCCGAGCAGGCTTTCTTCTATCTGTTATCCCAGATATATGAAGGACAACCTCCAGTCTGGTTGGATGAAAGTGAGCTGAATCAGTTCAACGAACGTGCTCTTGAA
>CAYTDR010000608.1:0-5403 GCA_964436185.1 uncultured Candidatus Obscuribacterales bacterium
ATAGTAAGCAACTCACGCATATTGCTTCTCAGCCGCGTAATTCGCACTTTTGCATCATCGCTGAATGAAGCAAGTCGATTTGTCTGATACTGGAATATGTCGAGCAAATCCAGCTTGTACATCTGCGATTGTCGGCTTACAGATGGCAGAATCGGGGCATCGAGTCTTGCTTCTTCGACTTTCTTGCGCGCCGCGTCATTCATGATGCCTTCCGCGCCTGGTCTACGCGCCAGGAACGTATTGATGTAGTCCGCGGAGATGGCGGTGTCGATAACCTTGTAACTACGGCTTTCTCTGATACTGTTGTAACGCCTCGCCGCAGAACCATACCAGGCGCCGGATTTGAGAAGCGCATCACTGCCTAACCGTTCTATTCGCGACGAGAAGGCTGAGCGACCGACAACAAAGTTCTTCAGGACATCGACCGCCATTGCAGTGTGCCTTCCTGATTGAAGCTGCCGTCCTGTTTCCGTGCTTGATGCATAGGCGCCGTTGAGAAGGAATCCGCTCAGGCCAATACCACTCCTTGCAGCCGGTAGGATTAAGGATCTCAATCCAGCTCCCGCCATGAGCAGACTCCCGCCGCTGAATAAACCAGACAGCGCCATTGATGCATCCAGAAATGCTGTTGATGTTTTCGACCAATAATACTCCATGACCTGCTTGCTGCGAACGCTGCTTAACTTGTATGCAGGCACAACTTCCGGCTTGCCTTGCGAATTGATATAGATGACCGGATCGGTGGGACGATAGGCTTTTGGTTGCCCATCGTAGTGAATGTATTCAGATTTTGCTTTGTTGACCGTGGGAGCAAGAATGTCCAGCAGATTGATCAAGCCGGAATCCTTTGCGGCCCAGTTTATTTTGATGAAGTAACTGTCAGCTACTTTTTCCACTGAGTAGTCGCCGGAAAGCAGGTTGATTTTCTTGCTGTCTGCAACAGGTTTCTCATGTATCTCCAGCAAGGCCCCTGTTGTCGGATGAAAAGTTGCATGCAGCTCTCCGATTACATCTCCATAATGGATCTGGTGCACAATTGTTCTGTCGGTAACCCGTGTCAATTCCTCGGTACGTTTGCGAATCTCCGGACCTTCCCTTTCAATCCAGTCAGCGAGATCTGAAATGAAACGCTGCAGTTTAGGATCGCTTAAACAAAGATTCTCGGGAAAGTCGATCTGTTGAGTTCGTTCGTTCCAACCAGGTGGTTTTCGTATGGGATTGTCACCGTTGAACAGGTCATGTTGTACCTTGTCGTGTCTCAAATCCTTGTATGCCATCAGATGATCGGCGGTGGAATAGAGTTGCGTCAAGTGATGCAGCGTGAAAAGAGTTGCGTCGTCAGCAGTATTAGAGGTGGTGGCTTTGATAAACGCCTCGGACATGCGCAATTCGCGCATCATGCCCGGGACTACCTCATCAAAGGCTTGTCGCATGGCGAGCTTTCGATGCTGCCGAATGACTGCGTCTGACCACTTAAACGCTTTGACAATTGTCTCCACGGATTGGTCGGACAGCGGTTTGGAGAAATCAATTCCCAATAATAATTTCGGGGATTTTGAATCCTGCGAGAGTCTGAGCAACGAAAGGCTTGTTAGCAATAGCCTGTCTGCTGACTGATTGTCGCCGATGGTAGGTGGTTCCTCTGATACTGACACTTTTTGGTAAGCTTGCCAGGCTGTAGGCAATGCAGACTCTATCCAGCCGGCAAGCCGTTTGGCTTCTTCTCGAGTGATAGGCATTGCCGTCCAAATCTGCTCGTTACTGGCAGACCGATCCATCGACTCCAAGATTGCTGATTCTTGATGCAGGGCATTTTTGAAGGCCTGCATCTGCATTTCCGACTCTGTCTCAGCAGCCTTGATCGCCCTTACCTTCTCGTCGTCGAGTTTGACCTTATCTTGTGGATGTTCTCTTAACTTCACCACGTATTCATCATCGATCTGTTTCTTCTTTTCGATCAGGTCGAGTTCAATAAAAGCAGGCTTCATCGAGAGCAAAGTGGATTGCAACTCCAGAATACGTTGCCGATCGGCTGGCCGTTGTGAGAGCCTCTCCAGTGACAAATCGAGGTCAACGTCACCGTATGCCTTGAACTCAGGCAGATTTTTCTCATTCAGGATCAACTCACCCTGCTGATCGGTGAATCTCTTCCCCATATAGAGTCCGGATGCACGCCAACACTTCTCATCAGGTTGCCAGTCAAAGCTAATCCTTGTATTCGCATGGCTCCAGATGACACCTGTCAAAGCAATTTCTTGCTTTCCACCGGCTTCTGCCTTGTCATCGGGGTCATCAGCTCCTCTGCCACCGGCGCCGGTATCAGTGTAGGAGTATTCCACTTTCGGCCCATCAGGTTTTGGCCCGTCAGGCAGCATTTGCCTGGTCAGGCGATAGTGTCCATCGGAATGTTGAGTGTACGTCCTAGAATTGGTGGTGCTGCTGTCGATTCTCTTGATAGTTGTAGCGGCATCAATTTGTCTGTCCGTGATTATCTCTCCCCGAGAGTTGAGCTCGACTCCTTTTTCGTCGCTATTGTCCTTTCTCAGTTTCCATGTGCCATCTTTCCGAAGCGATAACGAGTCAGCGTCTGCCTCGAACAGAGCCTCGCCAAGCCCTTGTGAAACGTACAATCTCAAGAACTTTCCCTCGCGCGAGATTACTCTTAGAGCAATACCGGCGGAGTCTCTGGTGACCGACTCCTGGATTTCGCCGGCGGCGTTGTATCGATAAGTACATGTCACCCCATTGCTGAATATTGTCTCTGCAGGTCTCCATCGATCACATATTCTGGTCCAGGTTATCGAAGTTCCTTCTTTAATGGCGCCGGCAGGGGTGTGAGCAGTATTCTCAGTCGTTAACTTAGCCCCTTTTGGACGCTGCTCGAGCCCGTCTTCTGGCAGAAATTCGGCTTCAATTGCTGCCCTATATTGCATGGAACCTTGATGAAGGTGCGGTTTCTCAGGAGAGTTGATGGTTTCAACCGGACTATCAGAGCTCTCTATCAATTCTGGGGACGGAATCAAGTTGCATACCGGTAGATAAGACAGTGCCTTTTCGGAGCTTTGAGTGTCAAACGAGTTGAGAATTTGCAACCCTTCCAGTTCGCATGAGATAGACAGTAAAGAGTCGATTGTTGTATCAGCAATTGGGGAAAAATCAGGCATTTAGAACTCCTCGACCATAGGGTCGAACATTGCTGCAGTTTGTGCGCTTTCAGGTTCGCTTGCGAGTAGGATAGGCGGACTTCGCAAAGATGTTGCAAAGCCTTCATGAGTCGGGGCTGCTCGAGGATTGATTCGATATTTGACTGCTTGGAAAAATAGCCCTGTGCCAGGATTTATGAAAGCTTCGGTGAGCAGCTCAAGGCTATTCATGGCTCGACAGGCCCATGAAGAGTTCATCCCAACAGAAACATATTACCGGCTAAATATCAGGGATCATGTTGAAACCACGCGGCTTTGCTCAAGGAGAAGTATGGTGATCGCTACAAATGATGCGGCTCAATCTGTTGTTGTATTGAATGCAGTGAGAGGATGTCATCTATTTTTTTCAGTGCTTCACGCATCGCCAGGAGGGCGCGTTGTTTAGTCTTGCTCCCGCACTTTATCGATTGTAAATCGCCGAAAATTTAGAACAAGTGCGCGAGCTTGTGGAACAGGCGGCGAACAATGCTGCGTTTGGGCTTCTTCTCTTTGGTTTGCTCATGATGTGCCACTGCTCGTGGCTCTTCTCTTTTGACCTTGACTGCATCATTGGTGCCGCCAGTGTATCCTTCATTGAACCCTTCGTTAAAACCCTCGCCGATTTCATAGAGCGCGTCGTCCACGTGAGCGATCAATGGCGGAGTCTGATGCAGAGCCGTATCGAAAGGCTCGTCGGGGGGATTGAACGCCAGTACTGTGGGTGGGTGTGTCTTTATATAGCTGGACATGTAGTCATGCCATATTCCGGCTGCGATGGTACCGCCGGTAATGCCTCTTTGCTTGACAGGATCATTCTTGTCGTTGCCTGCCCATACAGCAGTAACCACTTCCGGAGTAAACCCGACGAACCAAACATCAGTGGCGTTGTCTGCGGTTCCAGTCTTCCCTGCGATTGCCAGTTGGCCGATACGCGCCCGCTTGCCAGTTCCTCTTTCGACGACGTCCTGCATGACGTCGACAATCTGTTTGACGGGCTCGGCGGGCAGGCGTCGCACTCCTTTTGTTTCGAACTTATTTAGGACCGTTCCATCGATAGTGGTGATGGCGCGAACGAACGTCGGCTCCATGTAGACGCCGTCTCGAGCGAGTGTGGCATAGGAATTTGCCAGCTCGAGAGGCGTGACTGCGCATGCGCCGAGAGCTGTGGACAGGTAGGGTTCCAGTTTCGATTTTATTCCTGCGTCCTTCGCTGTCTCGATGACATGTTCCATGCCGACATTATTCGCCACCGCGACTGCGCAGACATTGCGCGATAATGCCAGAGCATCACGAACGGTCAAGAGTCCCTTGAATTGATTGTCATAGTTTTTGGGTGAGTAGACAGAACCGTCTTTGTTTGGTACTACAAACGGTGCATCATTGAGGACGGTATCAGGTCCCAGCTCGTCCTGGATAAGACCGGCAAGATAGACAAACGGCTTCATTGTCGAGCCGGCTGTATGTGGATAGACGGCGCGGTTCCACTGGCTGGAGCGGAACGGTCCGACACCCCCGACCATCGCCAGGACTGAACCGTCTTTGACTGATATGGTTACGAGCGCTCCTTGGTTGAGACCGGCTGGAGCCTTTTTTAGCCCGCGATTGAGTTGTTGTTCGGCTGCTGCTTGGGCCTTGGGATCGATACTGGTTTGAATTCGCAAAGGTGTTTGCCACATTTTGTCCTCACCAATGGTGGCTTTCACTTTGGAAAGGACGTGAGAAACATAGTACGGGTATTTTATTGAATAAGGCTCTGTTTTCATTGTCAGCTTTGCTGCACCAGTGTCCTTGGACTGAGCGGTAGTGATATAACCGCTCTCTGCCATCGCTTGCAGTACCACTTGCTGCCGTCTCTTCGCTGCCGCATAGTTTTTCTTCGAGCCGTAAGTGGATGGTGCTTGGATCAAACCTGCCAAAAATGAAGATTCGGCTAGATTGAGCTTACTGGCCGACTTTCCGAAGTAAGTCTGCGACGCGCGCTCAATACCGTAGGCACCCCGACCGAAGTAAACGTTGTTGAGATACGTTTCCAGGATATGGTCCTTCGAATAGCAAGTCTCCAAGTCAAGAGCTACCAGAGCTTCTTTGAATTTACGGGAATATGAACGGTCCTGACGGTGTAGGAAGTTTACCTTTGCCAGCTGTTGCGATATGGTCGAGCCGCCCTCAACAATTTTCCCCGCTTGAGCGTTAGCCAGGAAAGCTCGGACCACGCCAAGAA
>CAYTDR010000609.1:0-5397 GCA_964436185.1 uncultured Candidatus Obscuribacterales bacterium
CTGGCTGCCAAGAGAAGAATCTCGGGGCAGTTGAAACCCCGAGATCGCTTGTGACACGGCGGTTTTGAGTCCGAACGAGCAATTGTCAGCACATTATCTTTATCTGATTTGCTGCCAAATCGCCAAACGCTAATAACCACGCCTGTTCTGACAGTTATCCATTTTCTCATAATGGAGTGGGAGGCGTTACGTACTTAACAATCATTGACCGAGGGTTCTTTCTGACTCCCACTCCTTATCTTTCTTTTGGACAATGTCGGCGAGGTCGAGAACTGTTCCTCTCGGCGGAGGGCGCAGCGAAATGATAAACAACAGCAGTTGATGAATCATCCGTTTAATTGTTCGAAGTAGACGCAATCGATTTTCCCCTGCTCTAATTCTACTGTTTCTGTACCGTCATTGAACGGATAAAGAGTCCTCATAGGGCGAATGACTTCGTAAGGTTCATCACTCGAGTTCTCAAACGACGATATGCCGGCAAAGGACCACAGCTCGCTAGCGAGCTGGGAAATTCGTTCTTAAACGCACTGGTTGATCAGTCTCCAGCTTTCCAATCATCCTTGGTCATCATGTAGTCCATGTCCGTGTCGGGTTCCTGGTAGATGATTACCATCTGGCTCAGGTCCTGCGATTCACAGTTGGGGCAACGAATGTTTCGGTCAATAAGACAGAAATCAGTAATACAATTCTGGCAGTGGTATTGCACAGAGGTCTGTACTTTCTTTTTTGGAAATTTTAATTCGGCGACCATGATTTAGTCCTCTGCTCATTTTTGTCGATTTATCGGGGATTCCACTAACACGTTCATGCCCACGTTATAGCGCGCGATCACTGAATGCTGCTGATTTCAGTCCGCCTCACGAATTAATCATGCGATGCTCATTTCGGTCGAGGGCCTCGCGCGAAATCGCATGTATAGTGCACGTTCGGCGAGTCACTAATGCCGATGGCAGCGCGGAACGGCAGCGGGCTGAACCTGAAAGCGCACTGAATATGCCCTACTCGCGCTATTTCGAATGGTAGGGACGTCAGTACCCGACTCGGCGAGGTCCGATCGAAACCATTAAGGAGGAGAACAAGATGAAAGTAATCGTTGCAACAGACGGTTCGCAATGCTCGAACAGAGCGATCGATTATATTGCCCAACGACCGTGGCAGGCAGATGATGTCTTCATTACGTTGATGGTAGTGGAGCCCATTCCGGCAGGCTACGCGGGCGGCTGGGACACCAGCGCCAGAGCCGGATATGAGAGCGAGCTCTACTCGGAGGCCACTCGCATAACAGCCGAAGGCGCGGAAAAAATTCGCAACCAGGTAAACTCCAACGTCGAAGCTAAGGTCGTCACTGGTACCGCTGCTGAAAAAATTTGTGAGTTCGCCAAAGAGGCTGATGCCGATTTGATTCTAATGGGCACTCATGGCAGAAGAGGCTTGCAGCATTTCCTCTTGGGCAGCGTTGCCGAGGAAGTGTTGAAGCATTCTCCTTGCTCAGTGGAAGTGATCAAGGAGAAGGAACGCCGACTGGCTAGTTAAATTGTGTCCATGGTTTTTGAGCCTGCACATTACGAACTGGTGATAAAACTGCTGCAGAAATTTCGACTTTCGTTGGTTGTTCGATGCAACATCCGCTTCTGCAGCCCGGCAGATTCATTCTGTCGTGGATGTTCAAACTTGATGCAGGCACCGCAATTCACTCGACGCGTTGCGGGGTGATGTGGACCGGAAGCATTGAAAGGTTTGGCAGCGTTTGGCTCAGGGAATTAACAATAAGGTCTCTACCATGCCATTTTTGGAAGCGAGCGACTCCCTGGTTCCGAAGCTTTGAAGTTGACTCGGCCGAGGAGAGCTTAGATGTTTAAGTCTGCCCTAATTCCGCGCCAACTCGACAAAGAAGATTATCGGATTGCACTACCTGAACTGCGGCAGACTTTTCTCAATTTGCAGATGCAGCTAATCGATGAGAAAAGATTTCCAGTCATTGTCGTAATCGAAGGTGTCGATGGTTCGGGAAAGGCTGATCTCGTACACAAGATCTACGAATGGGGAGACCCTCATTTTCTCAGGGCAAACGCATTCGGCTCCGACTCCACATCCGAAGCCTATTATCCGAGTATGTGGAGATACTGGAGTGTTCTTCCACCGAAAGGGAAAATTGGATTCTTCCTTGGATCGTGGTATTACAAGCCGCTCTTAACACGAGTTCTCGATGGACTCTCTCAGGCAGAGTTCGAAAGCAAACTTCGAGCAATTAATCGTTTCGAGGAGCTTCTTACAAGTGAAGGCGCATTGCTCCTTAAGTTGTGGCTGAGCCTTCCTCAGGACGAAGCTGACGGCAAAGCCAACAACAAAAAACAGCAGTCTTTGCTTTCGTTTACCCAGTGGGGGAATCTCACTAAGAAAGAGCTGAAGCGATTCGATGGGGCTGTCGAAATGCTGGGCAGAATCACAAGCACCGCCACTGCTCCCTGGATTGTCGTGCCGTCAAATGACCGCCGATATCGCGACATCATGGCTGGACAGGCAATTTGCACCGCTGTGAAAAAACGATTGTCCTCGAAAGGAACGCTTGCCTCATCGGCACCAGCGATAATATCACCTCTGGACGGTCGGACGGTTCTCGATGAGCTGGATATGACGCTCACATTGGAAAAAGAAGAATATGAAAAGCAAATGGACAAAGGTCAGCTGACTTTGTCGAAGCTGTGCGAGAACGCAAAATTTAGTGAAAAAGGACTGGTGCTCATCTTCGAAGGTGCTGATGCGGCAGGCAAAGGAAGCAGCATAAGGCGAGTCGTAAGAGCGCTGGACCCTCGCAAAGTAGAAGCCCATGCGATTGCTGCACCAACAGATGAGGAGGGCGCACAGCCGTACCTTTGGAGGTTCTGGCGGCGCATTCCGAAGCGCGGGCATGTAGGAATTTTTGACCGAAGCTGGTACGGCAGAGTGCTGGTCGAGCGGGTCGAAGGATTTTGTTCCGAAGCAGATTGGATGCGCGCCTATGACGAGATCAACGACTTCGAGCAAGAGCTTGTCGAATCGGGTTTGATCATAGTCAAGTTCTGGCTTGCTATCAGCCAGGAGGAACAGTTGGCGCGTTTTAAGGCGCGCGAGAACATTCCGTTCAAACAGTATAAATTGACCAACGAGGACTGGCGTAACAGGGAAAAATGGAACGATTATTCGCTGGCTGTCAATGACATGGTCGATAGAACCAGCACTAATTATGCTCCCTGGACTCTTGTGGAAGCCAATTGCAAGCGGTTCGCCCGCGTAAAAGTCCTAAAAACAATCTGCCAGAAAATTGAGACAGCCATCGCCGCCACCGCCTGAGATTTGCGTTCGGGGATTCCCATCGAAGGTTGAAAAGTTGTAGAAAACGGAAATCTGCAGATTCCAGCGTCGCTCTCAGCAAAGACCAATGACTGGAGATAGTTTGAGCTGGATTTTTGTCCTTTGCACCGAACTTAGTGTCTTTAGTCTCCCCCAGCATCCCGATCGGGAGACATTTACCAGGGACACTGAGTTGTTAGTTATCGGACCGTTTGCTCCCGAATCTGCCTGTCGGCTTCCTGGCGCCGATTCGAGGAAAGGTAGGCGAAAGGCAGGCGCTTACTAGATTGAGCCTTGTCGCGGCCGCGAAGTATACAAAAACCATTGTCATCTTAGGCTTAAGAGCTATGTTTCTTGCCTCCAGGTGGGTACATTGTTTAATGCCAGACTATTCAGGCAATTTACTAAAATGTCATCCGATTTACAGTCCGATCGAATTGCTGCTCTCCAGAATATGGAACACGCTCGAGCGGAAATTGGCAGGGGAAATATAGAAGGGGCAGAACCCCTTCTACGGCAGGCTCTTCACGGACTCAGACCTGAAGATGAGCAGCTAACTGAATGCGCTGATTATCTTACGGAAATCTACGTTAACTCACTTCGGTTTGCCGAGGCGATGTCTCTTAATCAGCAGCTTGTAGACCAGACATTGAGACGGCCTGGCAATCACAAAGAGTTTATCGGTGCCTCGCTAGAACGGCTTGCAGAGGTCAATCTCAAGCTGGGTCAGATTGATCAGGCAAGAGATTTGTCGGGCAAAGCTTATGCGATTAGGAGCGGACAGCTAAGTCCTGCTGCTCTCTGTGGAGCTCCGTCTGAGCATTCTCATCCCGTGGCACAGGCTCCCGCGCGAACTACTGTAGCCGACTGGGATACCGTGCCCAACAGCTCGCCGAGCAAGGCACCACCCAGACCGGACTGGGACGCGGTTCCTGCCAGTTCGAAGCCGGCACCGCCTCGACCTGACTGGGACACTGTAGAGGCAAACAAGCCTCCACCGCCTCCTCCCGCTTCCCGACCGTGGGACGAGCAAGTACCGGCCAATCAACCGCCGCGGCCCGCTCCGAGGGGACCTAGTTGGGACGAGGTACCGTCAGCGGGAGCAACTGTCGAACCGACTTTCAACGAAATTCAGAACTTGACACCATCGATGGGTGCAGCTCCGTCAGGGCGGACGTCACATGCTGCATCAGCCACCTCTCAGCCGGCGAATTGGGATGAAGTTTCACAAACAGTGCCAGCGGTCGCATCGTCTGATTCCTGGGATTCGTTGTCGCACGGTACTTCTGATTGGGATGATACGCCTCAGTCGGACGACTCCGCCTGGGATATAGCTGAAAGCTCAAAAGCGAGTTCAGTCGGGCAAGTTGCGGCGGATGATGTATCTTCCAGTTGGGACAAGCTCTCGGCGGTTCAGCCAGTGAAGCCTTTGCCCAGCGCAGGGCCGGCACCACCGGCACCGCCACCAGATCCAGTATCATTAAATAAGGCGATGCCAACCAGACCATCGCAACAAATTGCTCGTCCATCTTCGATAGCTGCGTTCGATTCTGCGAATGACGAACCTGCTTATGTTGAGATGTCGGCAGCTCCTGTTTCCGAGAAGACGCTGGCTGATAACCCGGGACTGGAACAATACGCCTGCATTGAACGCGACAAAGTAGTCGATCTGGCACAAGTTGTCATCGATGACTATGAACTGTTGCGGGAGTTCTATGGCGTGCTGTCCGAGCTAGAGACGGGCGCCCAGAACATGGGAATAGAGATCGCTGACATGGAGGCGTTGTACTATCAGCTCGAAGGCTTGATGCTCGACCGAACGGAAGACTTTTACAGCTACTCGGATTTGACTGCGTTTATGCATCAACTGCTGAGACAGTCGATGGAAACTGGTTCTCTCCAGCATCTCGAGCCGCTTTTGCCTGCATCGGCCGGACTGATCGGAATGTTATCGCAACCGTCCTTCTCAGCGGAAGCACCAAGTGACGACATGGCGGGACACGCATCGGGACGCAGCATCCCGCAGAGACCGTCGGCGATCCCTCAGCGTCCATCGAAGGAGATGCC
>CAYTDR010000610.1:0-5391 GCA_964436185.1 uncultured Candidatus Obscuribacterales bacterium
GCCTCGGGCCAGGCGAACACAGAACGCAAGAACCAGCCTCGAGCGCTCTCTGTAACCAATTTCACTTTGCAGCAAGTTTCACTAGGCGCTTATTTTGAAAGCCGGAGGTTCCAATGATTGATAGTATTTGGCATATCCGGCTAAACTAAGGCACAGCGAGGTCGCCTCCGATTGGCACCGAAGTTTTGATATCAAATGGACTGGACTGAGTACAAACTAGAGATTAGGAAGGCGCTCGAAACCGCAGATTTTGCGAGCGCTGAGAAGTATCTCTTGGGCGCTCTCAAGTTCCTCAAGGATACAAATCAGTCGCAAGAGCGCATGTGCCTCTGCCTCGATCAATTGGGTTTCGTCTATTTCAACCAGTCCAACTTGCAACGGGCAGAGGAATGCTATCTCGAGTCCATGGAGTTGAAGCGGCTTACGCTTGGACCCCAGAACCCTATCGTTGCAAAGGCCTGCAAGAAGCTGGCGACGGTTGTCTACCTGCAGCAGAAGTTCGACCTGGCAGAAAAGTACTCTAAAGAGTCGTTAAAGATATTCACGAACACTCTTGGACCGCAGCACGAAGAGACCCGGCAGACCATGGAAGATCTGATCGCGTTGCTTCGCAAGTTGAACCGCAACGTAGAAGCCAACATATTGGAACAGCAAGCCAATGCAACCAATAAGGAAGCCACCAAATACGAAGGGCGTAAATCGCTCTTCAATATAAAGGTGTGCCCGAACTGCAACTTTCCGTACGACGGAGACCGCTGTATCAGATGCTCCGACATCAAGGTCGAGTGACCTGTAAAGCGTTCGTTCGTTCATCTTTCGAATACAAAAGGCATGGTTTCTCCTCTACTTCTAACGAACTAGATGTGATCGGCGTTCAGAACAACCTTCAAAACAAGGAACGTTGCAGTTTGTCCGTCCGTCATTGCGATCGGCTACCTGGTGCTCGTTGGCAGCCTGCGGTGGTTCAATCCATCAGGTTGTCAGCTATAATGGACCTGGCTGAGGTGGTAAAAGCAACATTGGACAAGAGTTTTATGACATACAGGAGCGAACTCCAGAGGTAGTAGATTGTCCAAACGTCGTTCGAAAGCGATGAAGAAAAAGGGCGGCGGTCTTAGTCTGATAGGCAAGATCGCAAAGTTTTCGATCTTTTCAGTGCTGCTCGTGGTGGCTATTGGAATCGGCTATTTGGGCGCTGCGATTTACGGGCAGTTGCAGGACCTCCCGGACATTACCATTGTCGAACGTTATGAACCGATTGAAGCAATTCAGATTTTCGATCGCAACGACCACATGGTGTGCACCGTAGAAGGTGACGAAGACAGAAGGGTGATACCGCTCAATCAGGTGTCCACCCAGATGCAGCAAGCGATGCTGGCTGCTGAAGATCATCACTTCTATGAGCACGATGGCATTAACTACTTGAGTTTAATCAGAGCCGCTCAGACCAACCTGAAAGCCGGTCATGTGGTGCAGGGCGGATCGACAATCACCCAACAGTTGGTGAAGAACCTGTTCTTCCAGGAGTCGGGAAGAACCATCGATCGTAAAGTGAAAGAAGCCTACATGGCCTGGAAACTCGAGAGCGAGTACGGAAAAGAACGCATTCTCGAGATGTATTTGAATCAGATTTATTTCGGCAATAACGCTTATGGTATCGAACGAGCAGCCAAGCGTTATTTCAATAAACGGGCAGCAGAGCTCAATCTGGCTGAATCGGCGTTTCTCGCAGGACTGGTGAAAGCACCTTCGGAGCTCGGTGCATCAGCCAACCGCAAGCAAGGTCTCGAGCGGCAAAAGGAAATCATCGATCGCATGGTCGAGTATGGCTACATAACAGCCAGTCAAGCGGACGATGCGAAGAAGGTCAAAATGACGTTCAAGACGGGGCGTAATCCGCTGCAGAAGTACCCGTATTACATCAGTTATGTGATGGAGCTGCTCCGAGATCGGTTCAGTCAGGCAGAATTGAGGCGGCAGGGATTGCGTGTCTATACCAATCTCGATCCGCAAGCACAGGAGATTGGTGAGAAAGTCCTCAACGAAAGGATCAAAAAAGCGCCTAAGGGGGTATCACAAGCAGCTCTGGCGTCTGTAAGCGTTCAGGACGGCGCGGTCATCGCCCTGGTAGGCGGAGTGGGAAATTATTGGGCGAATCAGTTCAACCGTGCCACGCACGCCCACACTACCGGCTCCTCATTCAAGCCATTCGTTTACTTGACCGCTTTCCTGCAAGGTAAATACACGCCGGACTCGATCGTAGATGACACCCCGCTGGTTGTGAAGCAGAAATGGGGATTGCCGGATTATGCGCCGAAAAACTTCGACCACAAGTTTATGGGCAAGATTACTGTGAGAACGGCGCTGAAGTTCTCTCGGAACGTGCCCTCGGTGAAGACGGCACAGCTAGTCGGTGTGGACAATATCGTGGAAACCGCTCGCCAGGCTGGAATCACAACGAAACTCGAGCCGAACCTGTCGCTTGCGCTGGGAAGCTCTGCCGTGTCGCCGCTGGAAATGGCGGGAGCCTATGCCACTTTCGCCAGAATGGGTGTTTATATACAGCCTCAAGTGTTGAGAAAAATCGAGAACAACCGTGGTCAGATAATCGAAGTATTCGAGCCGAAAATTGACAAGGTGTTTCCAGTCGAGCCGGTGGCACGACTGGTTAGCGTCCTGACAGATGTTGTCAATCATGGCACGGGCGTTGGCGCTCGCCTCAAGGATCGTCCGGTGGCCGGCAAGACTGGTACCGCCGATGAGGGCAAAGATATTTGGTTCCTCGGATTCACCCCTGACCTGGTTACTGCAGTCTGGGCGGGCAACGACAAGAACGATCCGATCAAAGGAATGGCGATCACGGGCGGTGGCGTAATGGCGCCGATGTGGTCGCAGTACATGACAGCATATTATCTGGCAAGACCGCATCCTGCAGGTTCATTTATCGCGCCCACAGCCAGTCTCGCCGATGCGCAGCAGGCGAAGCCTGGAGCGACGAGCAGTACTCAGCTTGCTGGAATTGATGAAGCGAAGGCCGCGCCGGCAACGGACTTCGAGGCGTCGCCGCCGCAAGATAAGGTTGAGCAGCAGCCCGCGGACAAGCCCGCAGATTCCACACCACAGCCGCCTGTAGATCCTTTGTTGGGAGCTCCAGCGGCGGTGAAGGCTCCGGAACCTGCACCGGCAAAATCGCCCCCGAGCACTGATGGTGTAGAAGAAACGCCTGAGTTTTAAGGGCTCGATCCGTTGCCTCGTGCGACACTTTGTTTTGGTTCGGCATGGCATCTGGACGTGCGGCGTTAGTACGGACTGCGGCGTATCAGCTTGTCCCGGAGCGCATGCAGCCCTCAAAAGATTTTAAGGTGCGAGCCTTTGAATTCTTGAGATTTAGTTCATCGATGGTTTATTGCCAGCCGGAAAACCGCTCCAATAGACCTGTTTGCGCAACCATCGTGAGCAATTCTCCGCCATATTCCTTTTGATATGGATTGGCCGGCGCATGACGTTGACCGTTTGAGAGCGGTGAAAACCCGATAACATATACAGATTGCTCGGTTGCTGCTCGCTTCATGTGGGAACGAGGCAGTGAAGCCGGCTGCGATGACTCGGGGTGCCAGAGATGGAATCCAAACTTATGGGACTGGTCGGTTTCACCGCCATATTGGGAACCGCCTTCTTGATGTCCAACAATCGCAAGGCGATCAACTATCGCCTTGTCGTTTCCGGGCTCATCCTGCAGCTCGTCATGGCGATCTTCGTGCTCAAAGTGCCGTTCGGGCAGGAGTTGTTTCGCCAAATAGGTGACGCTATCACCGCACTTCTGCATTTCTCGGATGAAGGAGCGGGATTCGTCTTCGGGCCGCTAGTGAGAAATCCCAAAGACATGTTGCAGCTATTCGGAGCGGGTGCTGACTACATCTTTGCCTTCCGCGTTATCCCTACCATTATCTTTGTCTCTAGCCTGGTATCCATCTCCTACTACCTGGGAATCATGCAGCGCGTGGTTCAGATAGTGGCGAAAGTGGTGGCGTTCATTATGGGTGCCAGTGGTAGCGAAGCGCTGTCCAACGCTGCCAGTGTGTTCGTCGGGCAGGTAGAAGCACAGCTTCTGATCCGTCCTTATGTGCCCAGTATGACTAAGTCAGAACTGCTTGCTTCGATGGCTGGTTCGATGGCTTGCGTGGCAGGAGGCGTGTTGGCCGTCTACATAGGTCTGGGCATCAAAGCCTCCTACTTGCTTACTGCCAGTATCATGGCGGCTCCTGGTGCGCTGGTTATATCTAAAATAGTCTATCCTGAGACAGAAGAGTCCCAGACTAAGGGAACAGTGAAGATTGAGGTGAAGGCAAGCAACGCCAACTTAATCGATGCTGCCGCCCATGGTGCATCGGACGGACTGCGAATCGGACTCAATGTCGTCGCCATGCTGATCTCCTTCATCGCCTTGATCGCTTTGGCGGATGCCATGCTTGGTTTCGCTGGTCGCAGTTTTTTCAGTTGGGGACTGCGGCTCGACGGCATCGGAATTGATCTGGCACATTTGAAGCTGCAAGACGTTTTCGGTGCGATTTTCGCGCCGATAGCATTCATCATTGGCGTTCCCTGGCAGGATGCTCACGTTGTCGGCAGGCTCATGGGTGAGAAGTTGGTGATCAATGAGTTCGTTGCCTATATGGACCTCTCCACCATGCTCAAAGCTGCTCAGTCTGCCACCACTGAGACGGTCCGCACCATCGGTCCGCAGGCGGAGACCATCGCTACATTTGCTCTATGCGGCTTTGCCAATCTGAGTTCCGTAGCAATTCAGATTGGGGGAATTGGGGAAATTGCGCCATCAAGGCGCGAAGATCTTGCTCGCCTTGGGGTGAAGGCCCTGATATGCGGAACGATGGCAAGTTATCTATCAGCTACTCTAGCGGGGCTTCTCACTTGACGACAAAAGAATTTACGGAAACATCGAATTCTCAAATGAAAGGCAAGGCACCAAATCCGGTTCGAACGATCGTGTGGATCGGTATCGCTCTTTTGGGTGCTTATTCGCTGGCGGTGTTGGCGATTTTGAGAGGGGAAACGGTCAACGCTACCTGGATGGTGGTTGCTGCACTATGCACCTTTTCTTGCGCCTACCGCTTCTACGGCACGTTTATCGCTGAGAAGATCTTTGAGCTCGATGACTCGAGGCAAACGCCGGCTTTCGCCATTAACGACGGTAAGGACTATGTGCCAACCCACAAGTGGGTGCTCTTCGGGCACCACTTTGCTGCCATTGCCGGTGCTGGTCCGCTTGTCGGACCGATTCTGGCGGCACAATTCGGTTATCTTCCAGGCACGATTTGGATCATCGCCGGAGTCGTGGTCGCCGGCGCCGTGCAGGACTTCGTCATTCTTTGC
>CAYTDR010000611.1:0-4929 GCA_964436185.1 uncultured Candidatus Obscuribacterales bacterium
CAAGTTTGATGAAGCAATGAAGGCGATTAGAGAATCAGCTGCTATTGGTAAAAGGCACGGCAACGCTCTGATCCTCAGCGACAGTGCACTGACTGAAGCGCGTGTCCTGAGCATGAAGGCGGCGATCAGTACGGATCCAGCGGAACGTAAGAAATTTCAGGCTCTAGCTATAGATAAGATCCAAAAAGATTTTCCGAACGCGGAATGGTTGAGGTTCAAAGGTGACCGATTTTTGGGAGAGCAATATTACCTTGCATGCGCATGGGCGGAGTCAATAAATGAACATGATAAAGCCGTAGTAATTGCCAAAGAGGCCATGCAACTTTTGGACCGATACTATAGACCCCAAGAAGACCCCCAACAGAACTATTCCTGCCGCTGTAGCTCACAACATCGGCGCTGCCTACTACTTCACAGCGCTTGATGAACATCCTAGAACCTATCAGTTTCGAGAGCTGATCGGCTGGAACTGTAGTAAGCGGGATTCGCCTGAACCGAATCCCGCTAAAGCAGCCGCCTATTTTCGCAAGAACCTGATACGGTATCGCGAAATACATGCAGGCGAGAACAATACCGACTACATGAGGACTCTTTTAAATCTTGCTCGATGTGTTGGTAACGATGAAGCAAAAAAACTTAGAACTGAGGCGCTAAAAATCTTCTATGGAAATCGTTCCAAGATCTCGATGGGTGACAACTGTCTTGTTTGTGATGGCCTGGTTTCCCTTGCTCATACCTACGGCGAGGAAGGAAATGAAGAGGAGAAAATAGAATGCTGGCGAAACGCTATGGAGGTAGCTCAGACTATCCTGCCCACAGAACCTGACAGGATTAAAACATATGGTGACGCTCTCATCGTAGCGCTCAAGAAAGCGGGGAGAGAGAATGAAATCGGCGCAGTACAGAGACAGCTAGCCAAGTTCCACAAATAGTAAGACCAAGACCAAAGTTCTGGTCTTGGTCTTGGAAGGCCTATTCACTTTTACTTATTCGCTTTTAGGCACATGGTCTTTTCCAGCTCCGTTGCCGTTCTTGCCTTTGGTAGTTTTTCCTTTAAGTGCTGTTGAAAGACCAGCGACGACATCAATGTCGACCATCGGTTTCTTTCCGACTAGCTTTCTTTCGGCAAGCGTATCGAGTTCTCGCGTGATATCAGCTTCGCTCTTATGGGGCTCGAGAATTGCCACTATGTCTCTGTAATATAGAGTTTCTTTTTCCAATAGAGCTGCTGCCATCATATCGAGTTCCACTCGCTTAGTACGCAGGAGACCCTCCACGGTTTCGTAGCATTGATCGACGATCTTCTTGATCTCCATCTCAATCTGGCGCTCCGTTTCCGGCGAAGTATTATGTTCGCTATACGCCACATCGGTGTTGAACTTGAATGGGCCCATTCCCAGACGTCGCACCATATTCGATGCCACATTGGAGACATTCCTGATGTCTGAGCTGACTCCCCATGAGTGTGTATCACGAACTAGCGTCTCTGCCACATATCCGCCCAGAGAGACCTCGATATCAGCCATGAGTTCGAAGCGGGTCTTGAAGTTACTGTCTTCCTTGTCGACAGCCCACATATAACCGCTTGCGAATCCACTGGGTATAATCGTGACCACTTGAATGCGAGACAACTGCTCTCGGAAGTACGAGACAATGGCATGTCCCGACTCATGGTATGCGACTAAGCGGAGCTTATCGAGTACGAGATTTTCACTGCGATGGACACCGAAGTTAGCACGCTGCACAGCGGTGACTACATCGGAATGAATGATTTTGGTTCTTCCGTGTCGAATTGCATTCAGTCCTGCTTCGTTGACGATATTGGCTAAATCGGCTCCGGATGAGAAGACTGTGAGCCTGGCAAGTTCGAGAAGGTTGACGTCCATCTCCATTTCGAGCTTCTTGAAGTAATGCTCCAATATGCCTTGTCGCCCATCGAGGTTTGGCAGAGGCACTTCTATTCGTCTGTCAAAGCGGCCTGGACGGAGAAGGGCACTGTCCAATCTTTCAGGATCGTTGGTAGCGCCTATGGTGAGCACCTTGTGTTTGCCGAAACCATCCATCTCAACAAGAAGTTGGTTCAAGGTACGATTGACTTCGTTTTGTCCCCCGGCGCCTCGGTCTGAAACTCTAGTCGCGCCGATGGCATCGATTTCATCAATAAATACGATCGCCGGTTTTCCACTTCTTCGTGCTTGCTCATAGACAGCACGTACACGCTGTGCACCTAATCCAACCCAGACCTGAACGAAGTCGGTGCCGGAGAGCGCGTAGAAGGATACACCAGCCTCGTTGGCGATGGCTTTGGCGAGCATTGTTTTTCCAGTGCCCGGCTTGCCAGCCAGGAGAATGCCTTTTGGATATTTGAGGCCGCTTTTCAGGACCAGGTCGGCATTCTTCAAGAGCATGACTACTTCGGCCGCTTCTGCTTTTGCCTCTTCCATGCCTTTGATGTCTTCAAGCTTTACATCAAGGTCAGGTACCTTCGACATGTTCATGCCATCGGTATTTAGTTTATGACCGGCAGTCACGGAGATACGGTTGCTGGCCTCTTCCAGATCCTCGACATCCACGCGGGTTTTGCCTTTGCGAACTGCAAGCATGGCTGCTTCGTTTACGCATGCGGCTATGTCTGCGCCGGAGAAGTTGAAGGACCATTTGGCCAGTTCGTCCATGTCCAACTCTTCTTCTTCCAGCAAGATCTTTTTCAGATAGAGTTCGAAAATCTTCTTGCGTGATTCCGAATCAGGCAAGCCAACATAGACTTTGCGGTCGAAACGCCCAGAGCGGAGGAAGGCCGGATCGAGCTTCTGCTCGACGTTGGTGGCGCCTATGGTGATGACGTTGCTGCGGCCGATGCCGTCCAGCTCTACGAGAATCTGCTGTAGTTCCGTGGTGCGATTGTTGCCGGTATCAGTCATGGTGCCTGCTAGAGCATCGATCTCGTCGATGAAAACGATCGCCGCAGGACTTTTTCTTGCCTGACTATAGAGAGCGCGAATTCTTGCCGCACCTTCACCCGCCCACATGCTCGTGAAGTAGCTCGCCGAAATCCCGTAGAACGGCACGCCTGCTTCGTTGGCGATGGCTTTGGCCAGCATGGTTTTGCCTACTCCGGGCGGGCCAATCATCATGATGCCTTTAGGGATTTTTGCCCCAATCTTCCTTAAATCGTCTCCTTGCTTGAGGAAATCGACAATCTCCGTCACGTCCTGCTTTACGTCGTCAATTCCCATTACGTCATTGAGACGGACCCTCGCGTCATGCGTGATCAGCTCGACTCCGGAAGTGAGGGTGCGCTCCAGACCTACGGAAATATTGTCCAACGCCTGCTTGATCATCTCAGTCGTAACCTGATTCGGGCCACCCGGCCTACGACTTAGCAGAGCTGCTTCATTGACCACGTTGGCTATGTCGGCCGGTGAATAGTTGGCCGTCAGCATCACGACTTCATCGAAATCAATATCAGAGGCGTGTATGACTTTCTCGAGATAATAGCGGAAGAGATCAGCACGCTCTTGTTCAGACGGCAATTGGAAGTAAATGCGTCGGTCCATTCTGCCGGCTCGCATCAACGCTGGATCCAGCATGCCATCATTATTGGTGGCGCCAATGACGAGCAGGCGGGAGCCGTGGAATCCATCCATCTCCGTCAGCAAGGTGTTGAGCGTCATGTTCATGTCTGATTGAGCGCCCATCCCTCGATCATCTTTTCTTCGAGCTCCGACGGACTCGATCTCATCGATAAATAGGATCGCTTGGTCGTGGCGTCTCAATTTCGAAAAGAGCATCTTGAGTTTCAAAACTCCCAATCCGAAAATTAATCCGCTAAGACCACCGCCTTCTACCACGTAGAAGGGCACGCCGACTTCGTTAGCTATCGCTCTGGCGAACAGTGTTTTGCCCACTCCGGGTGGTCCGATGAAAAGCATGCCCTTTGGAACATCGGCACCGGATTCGGTGTAATGTGGGGTGTTCTGCAGAATGTCTATAACTTCGCGAATCTCCATTTTTGCTTTGTCGTTGCCAACCAGTTCACTCAAATTTTTCGGTGCTTTGGGACTTATAGGGGAGTCCTTGAGCATGAACTTGAAGGCTTTCTTCCAGAAACTGCGAGGCGCTCTCGAGTCAGCTCTGGGCGGTAGCGGAAAGATTATCGAGAGTAGAATGTAGAACTGAGCAAGAATAACCAGTGTGCCGAAGATGGCGGCACCAATTATGGTGAGTACTGAATACTTGAGGAGGGCTGGAAACGACGTGAATGGGTTCCAGTATGGAGCAGACAGGATGAGAACGAGCATCCACAGTACCAATAGCGTCCATCGCGCCCAGTTCTTCATCTCTCACTCCTTTGTGTATCCATATAATTGAGACATCGTGCCTCTAAACTTGTTCCGTTCCGCATTAAAATCGTCCGTACTGCGGAAAATCTGTTCTGGCGCCCGTACTCGAATCTGTGTATCGTGAAGCGCCGACCATATCGCGATCTATGTCCACTATCCGCACATCCCCTGTGTAAGCCTCTGCGCGTTGTGTGGGAACTTCGCCGCTATCGGAGACAATCACGTCTCTTACGCCTGCAGACATGTAAACCGGGCTTGGTGGCAAGCCGCCGGTAGCGCACGAGATGCATAACGCGATAATGAACAATACAACGTACATTTTCATAGCTAATCCAGGTACCTAAATGCTGGTTGGTGTACCAGCCGGGATCTTGATGTCATGCGCGGCCAGCCAGGCTCTCATGTCGCTGGCCTCAAGTGCGCCCGATGTGGTTTCCTGCATCTGTCCGTCGCGGAAAAGCAGAAATGCCGGCACTCCGGCGACTCCATATCGGTCTGTGAGGGGCTGATTCTTTGAAGCATTGATTTTGCAGATACGGATAACGCCCTGACCATCGAAGGCGAGCTTTGCCAGAACTGGAGCTAC
>CAYTDR010000611.1:4939-5389 GCA_964436185.1 uncultured Candidatus Obscuribacterales bacterium
CGGCTCGATGATGCCGACCATACCCTCCTCCCGCTTGACGTAGGTGTAGCGGTGACCCTGGCTGTTGAATTCGGCAACGACCTGCTCCGGCGTATCCACGCCGAAGGCGAGCTTTGCCAGAACTGGAGCTACTGTTTTGCAATGCGGGCAGTTGTCCGTATAAAACTCGACCAGGACAGGCTCTCTAGCGTCAAGAACCTGTCCCTGAAAACTTCCTTCGTCGACTTCCGCGATCAAGTCGGAGCCGACCAACCCGCCGCTGCCGGGGGTTTGACCGGTTGCAGATGCAGGATTCAACATTCCCCAGGGCAAAAGCTGGGTGCTGTTGAGCCAACTGCCCACGCACAGGCAAATGATGAAGACTACGATCATCTCTTTCATTCAGCTACCTACCTCATCGGCTGCCACTTTCGGCCAACTATCATGTACTACACACTTACTATATTGTCA
>CAYTDR010000612.1:0-5389 GCA_964436185.1 uncultured Candidatus Obscuribacterales bacterium
GGATTCGATCGAATCTTCGGTTGAAAGCGGGAATTTGACGGCTACGCTAAATAGGACCGTCGAAAACATCTCCGATGGCAGAGACACGCCTGCCAGAAACAAAATGGTCGAAGAAGTTACTGCTGAGTTGTATCGACGAGGGAGTTTTCCCAAATTGATGCAGCAGTACATGACAGACAAGTTCTCGAATCTCGATCTAAACAGCGATGGTTACATCGATAAGAACGAGCTGGATAAGTTCATCACGCCTGGTGCCTTGATGGACACACTCAATCCACTCGAGCGACAGATTCTGCGCTATGCGAAAACGAACTATTATGCGCTCAAGAAAGCAAACGGCGATCAATGGCTGCCGGAATCAAAGGTGAGCAGAAAAGATCTGGTCGCGTTCCGCGATCAAAGAACTACAGAGGACCAGAGGGCCCGAATGGCGACCACGATGGTCTCGTCGTTCTACGAACAAGGCGCGTTCAATTCAGTTGATACCAATCGCGATGGCAAGGTGACCGAGGCAGAGATTAATTCCGCACTTAAATCAAACCGGTTTTCCCAGGACCAGAGAAACGCTCTAAGCTTTATGCGCGAAAACCGCAAAGCCGTCGCCAGCGCAAGCAACGATGAGTGGGGATACGAAAATAAGATCACGCGCAAAGATATCGCCGCATATAAACAGCAACATGTTGTGCCTGCTATTCCAGCTGCGCTTTCTACATGCCGTGATTTTACAGACCGCCCACAACCCAAAGCAGATCAAGCTAACGTTCCCATTGCTGATCGGATTTTGGAGTTCGGAAAACGCAACTTCAAAGCTCTGGACCTCGATTCAAACGGATACGTGACGAGAGAAGAAGTCGGTCGAATCAGAACCAACCCGCATCTGGGAGGCGCTCTCACGCAAGCCGATCTCGAGACGATGGGCCAGTTGGACAAGTCCCTGGAGCAGATCCAGCGCTCACACAGAGATGAGTGGTGGTACAAAGATCGAAAGGGAGTGACCGTCGCCGATCTAGAGAATTATGCTCGCCACCAAACTCAGAACAACCGCGCAGAAATTCCGACAACACCAGGAGATCATCACAACCTGAGCATCGTAGTCGGTGGCGTCCAGCGCAAATATTCGGTTCACATTCCACCGGGTTATGACGCCAGCAAGCCGATGCCTGTGATGTATTTCTATCACTACTTCACCGGCAACCCGGAAGAGCTGGCGAAATACACCGGCATGAACGAAGTTGCCGACAAAGAAAAGTTTATCGTCGTCTATCCCGTCGCAGAAGGATGGGTCGGAAACCACATACGGCAGTGGAACATGA
This sequence comes from uncultured Candidatus Obscuribacterales bacterium, assembly GCA_964436185.1. Classification (GTDB taxonomy): domain Bacteria; phylum Cyanobacteriota; class Vampirovibrionia; order Obscuribacterales; family Obscuribacteraceae; genus CAYTDR01. The sequence goes on from CAYTDR010000612.1 coordinate 1,314, forward strand.
ATAACAGACCGAGCGACCGAGTCGATGAAGTCGCCTTCGCCAGAGAGTTGATGGGAACCGTCAACAGGAACCTCAACGTAGACCGCAAGCGCGTCTACATAGCCGGATACTCCAATGGTGGCATGATAGCGCAAGAGCTGGCATCGAAGATGCCGCAAGAGTATGCCGGCATGGCTTCTATCTCAGGCTGTCTCACAGCCGACAATCCGCCACCGTCAGAACCTGTACCGACACTCTTGATCAACGGAACCAGAGACAAGCTTGTGCCCTTCGAAGGCAGACAGTTTACACCGCTCTTTCCGAAGATGAGATCCGTGGCAAGAGCGCGTGACTACTGGTGCAATGCCGATCGCACCCACGCCTACCAGGTTGATCGCTCTCAACAAGACATCATTCGCGAGACTTTCCGCGGTGATACTCCGCGCCAGGAAGTTTCAATGATAACTATGGTGGGCAAGGGACATGGCTTCCCGGGACAATCGCACAGCATCGACGGCAATCCTTGCACAACCCTGAACGGTTCAAAAGAAGTCTGGGCCTTCTTGTCGAAACATCAACGCCCCAACTGACAACATCAACGTCATCACCTTGGCACACGACCACGAATCCCCTAGTTCGTGTAAACTCTCAGGTAGGTTAGACTGTTGTTCCTCTTACTTATTACGTGAGCTGCCATGGCACGCCTGATTACAGACGACAAAGAATATACTTCATACATTGACCTCAGTCCGGTTCGAAACATCGACAAGAACAGTCCGGACCCGGAAGTTTGGCAGCCATACGTTTTGCAGATAGCCCATGGCGACGCCCTTTTCTCAATACCGCCATCGCAGACTCTGGCGGCCGAAGCGTGCGTTCTTTGTCGCAGCCCCAAGGATGAGATCGCACAGATAGTCAAATCACTTTCGCAACTGCTCGAAAATAAGCGCGATTCCGCGCAGTTCGAGCCGCTGGAGCCATCTTTCGAGCTGCGGGTAGAACGTCAATCGGAAGATGGATACAGGGTTTTCATGTGGTTGAACACCGGCAATGTGGAAACCGAGATTTATCGATGGGACAGCCTGGGAATTCGCCTTTTCACCAGTGGTGATAATCTGCAAAGGTTTACACAAGAGCTAGCAGAGCAGTTTGCCTGATAAAATTCACTTTCGGCAGTTTGTATATGCCAAAAGGAGAATATAACGATGTCAACGGTCGAAACGAAGATCAAAATAGTATTGCCTGATGGTTCCTCGAGGACGATGGACGCAGGCTCGACTTGTGCTGACTTAGCCAAGTCAATCAGCGAGGGCTTATTCCGAAACTGCGTCGGTGCCCTCATCAACGAGGAGTTAAAAGACCTCTACACTGCTCTCAAAGACGGCGACTCTGTAAAATTACTCACAGCCAAGGATCCGGAAGCGCTGGAGCTCTTGCGACACTCGACCGCACACGTTATGGCGGAGGCAGTTCAAAAACTTTTCCCTCAGGCCAGAATCGCCATCGGTCCGACGATTAAAGACGGTTTCTATTACGATTTCGCGATTGCCGACCATGCGCTTTCGTCTGAAGATCTCGAGAAAATCGAGCAAACTATGAAAGAGATCGTAAAGTCCAATCAAAGAATCGTTCGTCATCAGATCGAGAACGTAGACCACCAGATTGAAGAGTTCAACAAGCAAGGCGAAAAGTTCAAAGCAGAGCTTCTGCAGGAGCACAGGGATCACGATCCGACCCTCTACTTGATGAAGGACAAAGACGACAACGTCGTATGGAACGACCTTTGCCGAGGTCCGCACCTTCCCTCCACTGGGCACATCAAAGCATTCAAGCTTTTGAAAGTATCAGGGTCCTATTGGCGAGCAGATGAAAACAAGGACAAACTGCAAAGAGTCTATGCCACAGCGTGGTGGTCCGCAAAGGATTTAGAAGATTATCTTCATAAGCTGGAAGAGGCTGAAAAGCGCGACCACAGACGTTTATCGAAACAGCTCGACCTGTTCACGGTCCATGATGAAGTCGGTCCTGGACTGATCTTCTGGCATCCGAATCTCGCCACTGTACGCGATGCCATCGAAGATTACTGGAGAAGAGAGCACCGCAGACGGGGCTACAAATTCGTCTATACTCCGCATATCGCCAGCGAAGAGCTTTACAAGATCAGCGGACACCTGGAGAATTACGCCGAGAACATGTATGCACCGATCGAAATCGACGGCTGCAACTATCGCTGTAAACCGATGAACTGCCCGGGTCACATCATGATTTACAAGACCCGCCTGAGAAGTTATCGAGATCTGCCGATTCGCCTGGCTGAGCTGGGTACGGTATATCGCTACGAGCGATCCGGCGTACTGCACGGCATGCTGAGAGTGCGCGGATTCACTCAGGATGACTCGCATATCTTCTGCACGCCGCAACAGCTCGAAGGCGAGATCGACGGTATCCTGGACCTGATCGACACGCTCATGACCACGTTCGGATACAAGTATCAAGCGTACCTTTCGACTAGACCTGAAAAATATCTTGGCACTGACGAAGAGTGGGAGATGGCTACCGCCGGTCTGGAAAATGCCATGAAGAACCGTGGCATAAACTATGAGATCGATGAGGGTGGTGGCGTCTTCTATGCACCGAAGATCGATATCAAACTCTTTGATGCAATCGGACGAGAATGGCAAGGTCCGACAATTCAGGTGGACTTGAACCTGCCTCGACGTTTCGACGTCAAATACATCGGCGAAGACGGTGAAAAACACCAGGCGATTATGATCCACAGAGCCGTACTCGGCTCAATGGAACGCTTCTGCGGTGGACTGATCGAACACTATGCAGGCAAGTTCCCGCTCTGGCTGGCACCAACCCAAGTGGCAGTGATGCCGATCTCAGATCGTCACGTCGACGCCGCCAAGAAAATCAATCAGACGCTCTTGGACAACGACATCAGAACCTCACTGGATCTTCGCTCTGAAACGATTAACTATAGAATTCGCGAAGCACAACTCGAGCAGATTCCGTACATGGTGATCATCGGCGATAAGGAATTGGAAAATGACGTTGTTAACGTTCGCCACCGCCAGGGAGGTCAGATTGGTACTCTCAAATTTGAAGAGTTCCTGGCTCGAATTCAGAAGGAAATCGCTGAGAAAACCATGAATCAATAATCCGTTCAGCTCATATATAGCTGAACAGGAGCGAGATCAGAGGATCTCCGTATTGAAAGAAAGCGTTGATCTACAAAAGATCAACGCTTTTGTTTCGGAATCTAGTTGAAACTCGATTTCTGATTTTAGTATCTAAACCATGTGTGAGCGCATTTCCAGTTCTTAAATCTGCGAACCTCAATTTCATGGCACCGTATTTGTTGTGTGCAAGGGAATCAATTTTGAAGCGCTGCAACCTGCTTGGCGAAAAAACTATTGATATCGTGCAGAATCAGATGAGATAAGGCTCGAGGCGCAGAGACGGAAGCTCGGTACATTAAAATTTCCGAGACCCGCCTGCAGTCGAGCGATGCCAAAACCGGTGGCATTCTTCTCGATGCATTGCGTCGACAAGAGCTTGTCGACGTGCTGGTAACTCGTGACAGAGCTTCTCGGTGATTACCTGAAACCCACATGGGTATTCAAAAAATGCACTCCCTGGTTAAAAACACCGCAGTCATTCTTAACGGTCCCGAAACCACACGAAGATGCAGCTCTTTGCGCGTTCAGAAGATCCCATACGTGTAATTCACATTGACACAGCTTGATGAAGAGTGGATATTGAAGCATCGCTTTTACTCAAATCAAATCAATGGTGCTCACAAATGGCAGGTGGAGATCGAGGACTTCCGACACGTGACTCAAGTATGGGAGTGCGACCGACTGGTGGAAGTCTCGCGGATCAGGTATTGCGCGGACTGAGTCAGCCTCCAGCTCCTGGGACAACGACCGACAGAACTCCTCCCGCTACGACGCCAGGGACTACAACCGACAGAACTCCGCCAACGACGACTGTACCCGGCCGTGATGCTCAACCTCCAAGAACCACCTTCCCAGGGACTATACCTGGTAGAGACATACCGCCTGCCACCACCGTGCCAAGAGACACGACCA
>CAYTDR010000613.1:0-1191 GCA_964436185.1 uncultured Candidatus Obscuribacterales bacterium
ATTCGCCAGAAGACTCGTTGGCATCGTGTTGCAACGAAATTGCCGTCAACAAGCAACGCGAAACCGAAAACTATGAATCGCTCTTCCGTCGTCTGAAGAGCTTTCCTAGTCTGGATTTGATGACTTGCCATACCTGCCTGAAGTTCGTATCTTCAATACTTGGAGCACATGATACCGCAAGTGGTTGCACACTACGGTCTGGTCACGGCGCAGTGACAATTGTTCGTCTTATTCTTGTTAACGATGGACTTGCCGCAAACAAGGCAGTGCCTCTGAACCCATTTTCTACAGACATCCTCACCGCAGCTCTTTGCGCCAGAGTTTTTGTTCTCCATTCTAACTGCTTCCGACGCAATTGCATGCCATGGACAGAGCAGACCGTAGGATGGCGAAAGAACCCCCGTTCCGTCAGTCCAGGCGAGGCTGGACCCCGCGCAACATTTGGATTCCGGAAACGACAAGAGTTTTCTGCGGGGCAGTGAGCAAGTAAAGTAGAAAATTTGCAGTGGCGTTAAGACCTGATTGTCGAAATAATTGACTGCGACAGTTTGAGAAACTCCTTTGCTGCCGGACTTAGCCTTGTCCAGACGGCGCCGAGTTTTACTACTGGAGGTGGGGGGTCGAGCGGTATGCTTAAAAGATCAGATGGCACGAGAGCTTTTGGCATCAAGGTAATACAATGATTTTCTCTAATTAGAGCCAAAACTCCGTCGAGTTCTTCGGATTCAGCTATTACTTTAAGACTCAAATTGTTTTCTTCGAGATACGCAACTCCACGCCACATTATCAGATGCTGTGTTGCCAGAACCATTGGCACTTGTTGCAAATTGCCGAGCCGAATTCGTTTTTGCGAAGCCAGGAAATGATCTTTGTGCAATGCCACCACAATCTCGTCGGAAAACACTTCGGCAACCTGGAGTTCCTCATGCTCTACTGGCATAGAAACGAACCCGAGACAATACTTTCCATCTAGAACACCACGTTCTAAGACGTCTGATGTGCTGGATGATAATTTGATGTACACGTCCGGATAGGCTTCTTGAAACTGTTTTATAACACGTGGTAAAAGCCTGGGTGCGGCCGCTGCCACAGCGCAAATGTGGAGGTTGCCTTTAAGAAGCCCCTTTATTGCATTTACTTCCTCCTCGCCAAGTTCAACAGCGTTTCCTTGCCCCTCCTGCATCCCCGGAA
>CAYTDR010000613.1:1201-5388 GCA_964436185.1 uncultured Candidatus Obscuribacterales bacterium
TTGCCCTGATTAGAAAAGCTTGTCCCGCTTCGGTTAACTGAACGTTGCGACCGACCCGGGCAAACAATTCGGTGCCGAGTTCTTCTTCAAGCTGGCGAATCTGAGCAGAGAGCGCAGGTTGGGACACGTAAAGCGATTCTGCAGCCCTCGTAAAGTGCGAGAGCTCGGCGGCTTTGATGAAGTACTTGAGGTGTCGAAGTTCCATATCAGAAAAACGCAGGGAGCTCAATTTTACCGCGAAGCGACAGACAGAAATCTATTGCAGGCGGTTGTCACGAGGCGAGCCAATTCATAACCAATGCTGATGATTCTGATGGCAACGGTGTATTGGACCATGCCTCAAGACTGCGATAAATTGGGCAATAGAAGGCTATAGAACGAAATCGACTTGCCGGAGGAACTTGTTCACCGGCCGGCGAATTCAACCGAGGTAGATATGGAAAGCACTAGCAATAATGTTCTGACCGCTGAACTGGAGGAGAAAAGTATTGCAATTGAGAGCGGCTTCAGGATGGATTCATCTAATTCTGATTATGACTCAGACTCAGAAAGTCATGATGAGCAGCTCGAAAAGCAGTCAGAGAAGACAAGAATTCCAATCAAGAAACTCGTCATAGGAAGTTCTTGCATAATTGTGCTTCTCATAGCAGGAATGGCCGGATACCAATGGTTCCAATCTGTTTCATCGCACGAAGAAACTGAAGATGCATACATAACCGGACATCTGCATCAGGTTAGTTCTCGTATTGATGGGACAGTCGAAAAGGTTTGGGTCGAAGACAATCAACATGTTAAAAAAGGGCAGGTTCTCGTAACGCTTGATTCCAATGATTACCGAGTAAAGGTCGAACAAGCACTGGCCAATTTGCAACAAGCAGAGCGCCAAGTCAACGTCGATAAATTCTCGGTTCACGTTCAAGATCAGGACGCTCAAGGTGAGAGTACCAACGCAGAAGGAAGCATCGCAAACGCAATTGCGTCGATCAGCAAGGCCGTGGCTTCAGTTCGAGAAGCGCAGGCCAATATTCTTTCGAAGGAAGCTGATCTCAAGGCAAAGCAAGCTGAGGCTGAGAGGGCTGAGGCAGACTGGAAACGATTCGATGCTTTGGCAAGACAAGGGGCGGTGCCTTTGATGCAACGAGACAGCGCGAAACGAGACTACGTGGTTGCGGTTGAAAATCGCAATGCTGCCAGCGACGCCATCACGCAATCGACGGAACGTCTACAGCAAGCTCAAGAGACAGTGAACACATGCAAAGCTCAGCTCACACAAGCTCAAGCGCAGAAACAATTGGCGACTGCAAGCGGTGTACAAGTGCAAGTGAATCAAGCGAAAGTCGATGCCGACTTTGCTGCTGTGGCCAAAGCAAAAGCAGCACTCGACGAGGCAAAGTTGAACCTCTCATATACCTGCTTGGTAGCAGCAGTTCCGGGGCGTGTTGGTAAGAGAACGGTTGAGGAAGGTCACAGAGTCCAACCTGGCGAGCCAGTATTGACTATTGTTTCCGATAAGCCTTGGGTGGTGGCAAATTACAAAGAAACTCAGTTAAAGCGAATGCAGGTCGGTCAGAAGGTTGAAATTAAAATCGACGCTTTGCCTGAACACAATTTTGAAGGACGAATTCTCAGTTTCTCTCCTGCCTCAGGGACGAGCTTTGCTGTTCTTCCATCGGATAATGCCACCGGTAACTTCACCAAAGTCGTCCAACGGTTGCCTGTCAAGATAGCTTTCGAACCCGAGTCTATTAGAGGCTTCGAAGACAGGCTTGCTCCGGGACTTTCGGTGGTGGCATCAGTTGATTTGAACTCTAAAGCTGTTGGGCATTTAGTGGCGGAGGCAAAATAATGAAAGCTGACTCTCCTGGCGCCCCTGAAAATACGGCAGTCGAACGCGAAGCGTCGTTAAAAGACTGGCTTGCTGTGATCGGTTCTACGATTGGCGCATTCATGGCAGTGCTGGATATCCAAATCACTTCCTCATCACTTCAAAATATTCAAGGTGGACTTGGAGCAAGCGTAGAGGAGGGAAGTTGGATTTCAACGTCGTATCTGATTGCTGAGATCATCACCATACCTTTGACGGGGTGGCTCTCTAAGACATTCTCGCCCAAAGTGTACATACTCGTGAATGCAATACTTTTTATTCTTTTCTCAATGGCGTGCGGTTGTGTGCATGATCTTCCCTCGATGATCGCATGTCGTGCTGCTCAAGGATTCACTGGCGGTGTGCTTATCCCAATGAGCTTTTCAATTATCCTGCAAATGTTGCCGCCATCTAAACAAGCGATTGGTATGGCAATGTTCGCTGTAACCGCGACTTTTGCTCCATCAATAGGACCGGCAGTCGGAGGATACATCACCGATACGTTTGGATGGCGCAACATCTTTTTCATCAACCTTATACCTGGCATATTGTTTATCGTTGCGCTGCTCTATTCGTTGCCCAACACCAAACCCCAGTATGAGCTTATAAAGCGCGCTGACGTTTTCGGCATTATCACGATGGCTGCTGGATTAAGCACCTTGATTTACGTCTTAGAGGAAGGTCAACGAAAAGATTGGTTCGGCTCAGAATTGATACAGCACGCCGCATGGATAGCGGCAGTGTGTATACCACTGTTCATCATCCGGGAGCTACTCGCCAAGCATCCGCTCGTTGACTTGCGGCTGTTTCTTAATCGCAATTTCGCAATCGGTACTTTAATCAACGTGGGAGTTGGCTTCGGGCTCTACGGCACGATTTATCTTTTGCCATATTACCTCTCGTCGACGCAGGGTTATAGTGCGTGGCAAATAGGTCAAGTTATGATTTGGTCCGGGCTGCCGCAGTTGATCTTGATACCACTGGTGCCGTCATTGATGAACAGGGTTGATGCACGTCTTATCATTGCGATTGGCCTCTTCGGCTTTGGACTAAGCTGTGGCATGGAAGTTTTCATGAGTCATGATTTCGCTGGCGAACAACTTATGGCATCTATGCTGGTTCGAGCTGTCGGACAGCCATTGATCCTGACACCATTGTCAGCGATTTCAACCAATGGCTTAAGTCCGGAACAAACGGGCTCTGCTTCATCATTGTTTAACATGATGCGAAACGTCGGTGGTTCCATCGGCACTGCGCTCGCCTCGACAACCGTCATTCAACGTGAGCAATTCCACTCGGAGCGAATCGGAGAGCATGTTTCACTGTCTGAGCCGATCGTAAGGCAATGGCTTTCTCAAGCCGCGGAAGCCCTGTATCACAGAGGCGCGACTGCATGGACAGCGCACCAGCAGGCGTTACAGCTGCTATCTGAAAAGATTCGCCTGGAAGCGTATGTGATGGCATTCAACGATGCATTCTTTTCGATGGCGTTGGTTTTGTTCCTTGGAATTTTGCTAACAATACTGCTTCGAAAACCGCAAGGTACACTGCATGCCGCTGAATAGGATGTTGAAGTGCGCAACTCATAAGCTAGGCTTATCAATTCCATAAACATCCGGTATTGGACCGTTTAGAAGTTCAGAGATACAGTGAAAGAGTAATCAGTTTGGTCGCCGAAACTAGAGATTGCCCGGTGTGATGCACAAAGCTCGCCGGGAGGAGGTCTGCTATGGGAAGAAAAAATGTTTTATTGATCGGCGCCGGTGGCATGCTTGGCAGCAATATTGTTGACGCACTAATTGCGGATGGCAACTACAATATTCGCGCATTGCTAAGGGAAGGCAAGCCGGCTTTCGCCAAGAGACTCAATCGAATCGGTGTTCAACCAGTGCTGGGTGATGCTATGAGATCAACCACGTTGGTCCCCGCCATGAGAGACGTCGATGTAGTGATTAGCGCATTGGGAAATGATACCGCAACGTTTGTTTCGTCACACAGAAATCTGATTGAAGCAGCTGATGTGACGGGCGTCTCAAGGGTTCTTCCATCAGACTTTAGCGTCGAGTTTTTCAAGCTCGAAGATTGGGAAAACTTCAATCTCGCGATGAGAAAGAAAGTAGCATCTCTATTTGACGGGAAAAGGGTGCGTCCAATTCACGTTCTCACCGGTGCCTTCATGGACACACTATTCGACAGGAATGCGCCGTTTCTGGATTGGGACCGAAAGGCTCTGCCATTATTTGGAAATATAGATGAAAAATGTGATTTCACATCAATCGCTGACGTCGCTAAGTTCGTTGCCGTCATTTGCCGCGATGAAGAG